>JBKEBV010000143.1:0-7847 GCA_047973315.1 Propioniciclava sp. | reverse complement strand
TCCGGCGCGGCCTTCGACGTCCTTCAGGCCGGAGCCAATGTCCTGATCGACGACCTGACCGCCGGTGGGCTCGACCGGATCGATCCAGGGTTGGTGGCGATCAACGGGCATCTCGATCAGGGTGAACTCGAACTGAGCCACGGCAGCGACGTCGTGGCGATCGCGGACCCGAACGAAGGAAATGTGTGGGTGGTCCCGGTTGATCGCCTGAGTGCCTTCGATCCCAGCATTGACCCCCTGGTCACCGACCTTCCGGGGGTCAGGGTGGTGACCGGTGCCGACGGCACCGTTCATGTGGTCGCGCCCGGCGGCGACGTGCAGACTGTTCGCCAGGCGGGCGACGAGGGCTGGCAGGTCGAGGCGGGGCGGGCGTTGGATGCCGCGCTCCTTGGGGGCGAACACGCCGGACGATTACGGGCTCGTTGGCGTGTTCGGCGTAGATGCGCGCGCCTGGTCTGCCGGGTCGCAGCAGCGCATCCGCGCCGTGACCAAATCGTTACCCAATCGATTAGGTCGATGGGCTGGACAAGGGGGGAGGGGGATTCTAGGATCAACCTAAACGATTAGGAGTGCAGCGACGCATGAACCGGTTTGTCACGCTCAAGCATGTGGCCCAAGAGGCCGAGGTATCTGTCTACAGTGCCTCGCGGGCGCTCAATGGCCTCGACGGTGTGTCTGAAGCGACCAGTCAACGCGTGCTCGAGGCCGCCAAGCGTCTCGGCTACATCCCCAATCGTGCGGCGCAGTTCCTGCGTGGCGAGGGCGCCAACATCGTGGGGATCCTCACCGCCAACGCGGCCAATGTCTACTACGCAAAGCTGGTGGCCGGTATTGAGGATGTGGTCCGTCCAGCCGGCTATCACACCTTGGCGGCCGATGCCATTGAGGGCGAGGCGTACAGCACCGCCCGTGAGGACGAGTTCATCGAAACCATGCTCCAACTCAGGGTGGCGGCGGTCATCCTGAGCTACCGAATCCAGCCGGAGAACCTCGCACGGCTGGTCGACCGCAAGACGCCAGTGGTCTTCGTGGACTGCACGCCCCCCGCCGACTTTGGCGATCTCCCATCGGCGATGAGCGATGGCGAATCGATCAGCGTCGAGGTGGGTCGGCACTTTGCCGAACACGGCTACCAGCGCTGGGCGTACCTGGGTCACAACGCCGGCTGGCCTACCAGGCTGGGCCGTGAGCGCGGAATCGCGCTGGCCGCCCAGGAGTGCGGGGCGCGACTCGATGTTGTTGAAGGGGTCAACTCGATCGAATCGGCCTACGGAGTCATGGGTGAGTTTCTGGCGACGGACCCGGGTCGTGCCATGGATGCCCTCTACACCTCGAACGAGCCGCTGCTCATCGGGGCGATCAAGGCACTGCGGGCGGCGGGTCGGCGCGTGGGTGTTGATGTGGGCCTGATCAGTTTTGACGAGTTCGACTGGTCAACCGCCGTCGAGCCTCCGATTTCGGTCGTCGATCAGCAGACCCGTGACATTGGGCGTTACGCCGGGTCGCTGGCGCTGAGTGCTGGGGGAGGAGCGCACGGGAGTGCGAAGGCAGCGATGCCGAAGCCGTCCCTCACGTTGCGCGGTTCCTGCGGTTGCCAGGCTGAAGCCACCCATTGAAACCAGTGGGTGCCTCAACCCGTAACCATGATTTTCCCGATGACGTATCCCGTATAAAGCGGAAAGGAAACACAATGGCCACAGTGATTGGCATTAACAGCGGCTCATCGTTCGATGGCGTGGACGCCGTCGTCTTTGAGATCGAGCTTGGTGAGGATGGGCATCCGACCAAGCCCAAGTTTATTGCCGGAAAGAGCTACGACTGGCCCGAGGAAGTAGCCGGACGGGTGCTGGCGTCTTTTGAGAACGAAGTCAGCCTCTTCGAGATGACGCGCCTGAATTACGAAGCCGGAGCGGTGTATGCCGATGCGGCCAAGGGAATCATGGCGGAAGTCGGCCTCCGGGGTGAGGACGTCGCTGTCATTGGTTTCGATGGACAGACCATCTACCAAGAACCTCCGGTTCATGCTCGGCTTGATGAGGGCCGTGCGATGGGCACAGTTCAGCGGTGGTCGTCGGGAATCTTCGGCGCCGGCATGCAGATCGGTGAGCCATCCGTCGTCGCCGTGGAGACCGATACCTATGTGGTGACGCAATTCCGTCCGGTGGACCACGCCTTGGGCGGCACAGGGGCCCCCTTGATGCAGTACCTGGATTTCGTGTCCTTTCGCGACATCGGTCCGGTGCTGACGCTGAATATTGGCGGTATCGCCAACTGCCAGCTGGCCGATGCCGATCGGTCGAAGATGATGGCCTTCGACACCGGCCCCGGAAACGTGATGATCGATCACGCGATCAAGCGGCTTGAGGGTCGTGCCTACGACACGGACGGCGCGCTGGCGCGGTCGGGCACCATCATCCCAGAACTGCTCGACGAACTGGTGAATCACGAGTTCTTCAGCAGGCCCGTTCCTCGCAGCGCCTGGCGACTCGATTTCGGCTCGAGCTACGCGGACGCGGCAATCGACCGCTATTCCTCGCGGAGTACGGCCGACCTGCTCGCCACCTTTACGGAGTTCACTGCGATAGCTATTTCACGGTCAATTGTGGATCACGTCCCCAACATCCAGAAAATGAACGCGTTGATTGCTAGCGGTGGTGGGGTGTGGAATGGGTTCCTCATGGAGCGGCTAGCGGCCCATCTTCCGGAGAGTCTTCGGTTGACCACCTCGGATGAATTCGGCATTCCGGCCCCCTTCAAGGAGGCCATCAAGTTCGGCACCTTGGCCTTCGCCCAAATGAATGATCTGGCCAACAACATCCCGGCCGCCTGCGGCGCATCCGGGTTTGCAGTTCTCGGCAAGCGGGTCACCCCGCCCCGAGTGGCTCGAGGCATCTGAGTCCACCCAGTGCCCCAGCGGTCTATTGCCGTGGGGTCCCCCATGTCCCCGCACGCACCAACATCAAGGAAGAGGAAGAGTGCATATGTTCATCAAGAAACTTCTGTCCCTATTCACCGCCGGGTTGCTGGCTGCCGGGCTGGTTGCTTGCACGACTGACGGCCCGGGCACCGCGGCCACCGGTTCGACTAATGACGACGGTACCTATACCGTTGCCTTCTCCTTCGGTCAGAGCGTCCACCCGTTCTTTGTTGCGATGCAGCAGGGAGCCGAGAAGTACGCCGAAGAGTCCGGCATTGAACTCAAGGTCATGAGTGCCGACTACAAGGTGGAGACCCAAGTGCAGCAGATCGAGGATCTCACGCAGCAGAACGTGGACGGCCTGCTGGTCAATCCGGTTGATTCGGCCGGTCTCACGAATGCGGTTCAGGGCGTACTCAACGCCGGTCTGCCGGTGATCCCGGTCGACATCAACGTGGTTGGGGTTGAGGTCACCTCGTTCGTGGAGTCGGACAACGTCCAGATCGGGCGCGATGCGGCCAACTACATTGCCGAGCAGCTAGGCGAGGAGGGCAAGGTCGCCATCATCGGTTTGCCCACCGTCACCTCCACCGCTCAGCGTGAAGAGGGATTCGTCGAGGCGTTGAAGGATCACCCCGGAGTCGAGTTGGTGGCCAATGCGGGCGACGGCATGCAACGGGAGACCGCTCTGGCATCGGCCGAGACCATCCTGGAGGCCAACCCTGACCTCGACGCCGTCTACGGCGTCAATGAATCGAGTGCCATGGGGGCCTTGAGTGCCGTCCAGGCGCGTGGTCTGGACATCCTCATCGTCGGCGTCGACGCCACCCCTGACCTGTTGACCGCGATCGACGATGACACCGAGATCCGAGCAACCATCGCCCAAGATCCCTACCAGATGGGCTATATGGCCATGGAGCTGATGCACAAGAAGCTCATGGGCGAGGACATCCCAGATCACGAGTCTGCTCCGATTGACCTGGTCACCAAGGACAACGTTCAGGAGTTCATCGACCGCGAAGCCGCCTATGCAGCAGACGGTCAGTGACCGTTCTCCACGACATGCGCAGCTGAGAAGGAGGTGTGGTCATGGTGGGGGAGCTCTTGGTGGAGATGGCAGGCATCGAGAAGTCGTTCTCCGGGGTGAAGGTTCTCAGCGACGGAACGCTCAGGATCAGCGCCGGCGAGATCCATGCGCTCATGGGCGCAAACGGTGCTGGCAAGTCGACTCTGATGAAGGTCCTCGTTGGCGTGTATGCGCGGGATGCTGGCAGCCTCCGCATCGCCGACAGCGATGGCGTGCTGCAGGAGGTGGCGGAACTCGATCCCCGGGCTGCGGGCGAACGAGGAATCTCCATCGTTCATCAGGAGCTGATCCTGCTCGATGACCTCACGGTGAGTGAGAACATCGCCTTGGGCGGGGAGACCCTCACCCGATTCGGCCTGATCGATGACGCTACCTCGAGGCGGAAGGCACGGGAGGCGCTGGATACGGTCGGACTGCAATCGGTCAGCCGCAATGCGCTTGTCCGGAGCTTGCCGACCGCCAAGAAGCAACTGGTCGAGATCGCCAGGGCGGTGTCGTCGGGGGCGCGGGTCATCGTCCTCGACGAGCCCACGACGTCCTTGAGTGCCGCGGAGGCCGCCAACTTGATGGAGATCCTGCGTGGCTTGAAGGATCAAGGCGTTGCGATCGTCTATATCTCGCATCGCATGGATGAGGTCTTCGCGCTGAGCGACCGCATCACCGTCATGCGCGACGGTGCCTTCGTGGGCAGTGTGGAGACGCCGGATATCGACCGAGACGGTCTGGTCCGGATGATGATCGGACGAGATCTCCAGCACTACGAATCTCGGCTCGAAGGCGAGGATCATCAGCGCCCTGACGGTGAAGTCGTTCTGGAGGTGACCGACCTCACAAACGACCACCTGAAAGGGGTTTCGCTCGATCTGCGCCGAGGCGAGGTGCTCGGCCTATTTGGGCTGGTCGGAGCTGGGCGCACGGAACTCGCCCGGGCCGTATTCGGGATCGACACCTACGATTCGGGAACCGTCAAGGTCTCGGGCGAGGTGCTGGGCCCAGGCTCGCCAGCCAGGGCTGCTGCCGCCGGGCTCGGGCTGGCCCCCGAGGAGCGCAAGGCCGGGGGGCTGGTTCTCGGGCTCAGCAACATCCGCAACCTGGAACTGGCCGGACTGCGTCGGTGGAAGGTCTTCACCCGGGGCAGAGAAGCTGACGTAGAACTGTGGAACACCTATGCGACGGCGCTCGGCATCGTCGCCCGGGGGCCCCACCAGGAGACCGGACGACTCAGCGGGGGCAACCAGCAGAAGATCGTGTTGGGCAAATGGCTCGCTGTTGACCCGACCGTACTGATCCTGGACGAACCGACGAAAGGGATCGATGTTGGGGCCAAGCAGGACATCTACGAGCAGATCCACAGGCTGGCCGACGGTGGAATGTCCATCCTGGTCATTTCGTCTGAGAGCGATGAGATTCGGATGCTCAGCGATCGCGTCATCGTGATGCGCGAGGGCGCCGTTACTTATGAAGGAGTCAACCATGATCTCGATGATGAGACGCTACTCCGATTCGCGATGGGAGAAGTAGCGTGAGTGTCACGGAACCAGCCCCAGTAACTGAGGCGGCAGCACCACGGAAGCGGATCAACGTCAACCAATTGCGCCAGTTCGCCCTGATCGCGGCGCTCCTGCTGGTGGTGATCGTTTTCGCTTTCGCGAGCGAGCATTTTCTGACCGTATCCAACCTCATGAATGTCGTGCGGCAGATGGCGGTCACCGCTATCGTCGCCGTCGGCATGACCTTCGTCATCATCACGGGCGGTATCGATCTGTCGGTCGGTTCAATTGTGGCCGTTTCCGGTGTGATCGCCGCCTCTGTCCTGGCGGCCACGGGGTCCCCCTTGCTCGCTGTTGTCGCCGGTCTCGGGGTCGGCCTGATAGCGGGCACCGTGAACGGATTCGTCACCGCCAAGTTCCGTATCGCGGGATTCATCACCACGCTTGCCGCGATGCAGGCCTTCCGGGGGCTCGGGTACATCTACACCAACGGCAGCCCCATCCCGGCGCAGGATCCCCGGTTCACCGTCTTGGGAGTGGGGTACTTCTTGGGAGTACCGGTCCCGGTGTGGATCATGGCAGTGGCAGTTGCCGCTGGGGCAGTGATTCTCCGCAAGACCAAGTTCGGGCGTTACACCTATGCCGTTGGCGGGAATGAAGTGGCGGCTCGCTGGACCGGGTTGCCTGTCGCCAAAGTGGTCGCCGGTGTCTATGTGATGACGGGGGCACTCAGCGGACTAGCAGGCGTCATCTTGACCGCTCGCCTGGGCTCCGGACAACCCTCGATGGGGACGGGGCTTGAACTCGATGCCATCGCTGCCGTCGTGCTCGGCGGCACGAGTCTGGCGGGGGGACGCGGCAAGATCAGCGGCACTGTGATCGGCTGCATTCTGGTCGCTGTGCTCAGCAACGGGCTGACCTTGCTCAATGTCTCGAGTTACTGGCAGATGGTCGTCAAAGGGCTCATCATCGTGCTCGCCGTCATTCTGGACACTCGTATCCGCTCAAACTCCTGACCATCCACCCAATCGGCCAACACCTGGCCATCAGCCGTTGAGGAGCGGTACGCATGCCCATTCATTACTACATCGACAGTGCCGTTCAGCCAGTGGTCGAGGAGCTCCTGGCTACGGGGTTGTTCAGTGGTGTCACCACGAACCCCGCCATCTTGGATAAGGCGGGGCTCACCTCTGCGGACATCCCCGACCTGATCCGGTGGACGACTTCCGCGGGTGCGCAGCGCGTCTTTGTGCAGGTCTGGGGTGAATCGGCGGCGGAGATGGTCGCGCTGGGTCACCGCTTCCGGGAGATGAGCCCCCAGGTCGTCATCAAGGTCCCGTATTCCCCGGCAGCGATTGAGGTGGCACGAGAGTTGACCCGCGATGGGGAGGTCTTGGTGACCGCAGTCCACGACAGCCCCCAGGTGCTTCCGGTTGTCCTCGCCGATGCCACCTTCTTGGCACCGTTCATCGGCAGGATGGACCAAGCGGGCCGAAACGGTGTGGAGTCGGCACTGTCGATCCAGTCTGCGCTCGTGGGGCTCGGCGCGGACACCCAGGTGTTGGCAGGGAGCCTTCGCACTCCCGAGCAGGTGCTGCGACTCGCTCAGGCGGGGGTTCGCCACTTCACGATGGGCCCGGCCGTGTGGCAGGCCTTCTTCGAGGACGAGGTCACGGAGACGGCCGTCATAAGTTTCCAGGAATTGGCGTCGCAACCGTCCGTGTCATGACTGCACTCCCGAGGTCATTGCCTCATCGCGCGGGATCGCTGAGCCTCGATACGCCGACGTTGTAGGGCGGGCGGGTCTGATGGCGAATGCTCCTGTGACAAGCAAGGATAGGACTGTTTAGGTTCCGTTCCCGCTGCTTGACCTGAGCACTCGTAGTGCGAGTCTGCCACACCATTGAACCGGTTTTCGATGACCCGAACCTGATCGCCTTCGGTGGGTTGCCGGCGGTGATGGCGTTGGCCGAACAAGCCGGCTTGCACGACCTGGTCGATAGGGGGGTCTATCGCAGGAACGGTGTAAGTGGCTCTACCGCCCGGTTGGGCAGGGAGGGTCGTGATGACCGGAACACTGGTGGCTATGACGCCACCGTCTGAAGAACAAGAAGAGCAGCGGCATCCTGAGGGTCTGGAGCGTGACAGCGAGGGCCAAGTGCCGGTGGTGGGTCCGCCTGCCGATCCGCCGGGGTTGTCGTCGACTGACCGAGAGGGGGGTGCGTGGTTTGGTGGCTCTTCGGACTTTCGGTGGGGGTAGGGCGCGCTGGGTGATGGTTGGCGGGTAGGGGTCGAGGTCCCCGAGGATCAGAAGCGCTAACCATCTGATCTACCCCGAGGACCTCGACGTGCT
>JBKEBV010000115.1:0-4381 GCA_047973315.1 Propioniciclava sp. | reverse complement strand
TGCCCCTGAAGGGGCGTGGAGGTTCAAGTCCTCTCTCGGACACTCTCGGAGCACGGCTCTGACCAGGTGAATGGTCAGAGCCGTTGTCGCGTCAGGGGTCTCGCAGGCGTGCCACGCCGCGTGCCTCGAGTTGCGGGTTCCCGACCGTCACGAGACTGGAGGAGCCACCGTCAGCCTTCCTACTGGAGGCTGTTAGTGCTCTCGGTGGGGGGAGAACTCGCCGAGGGGCCGTCGGCGGGCTCGGCAGACCAAGGCGCTGATCGGACGCCGCTGGCCGTTGCCTGCGTGCATCGCTACCGTGATGGCCGTGGAAGCTGCGACCCTGGCTGTAGCCGCGGTGCTGGCGATCGTGGTATCGGCCCTCTGGTCCCGCCGCACCGGAATCGCCACCCCGCTCGTGCTGCTGATGCTCGGCATCGTCATCGGGCTGGCCCCCGGCGCTCCCACCTTCGACCTCCGGCCCGAATGGGTGCTCGCCGGTGTCCTCCCACCGCTGCTGTACGGGTGCCGGTGATCGACCTGCGCCGGAACCGGTGGAGCATCGGTTGGCTTTCGGTGGCCCTGGTGCTGGCGACAGCGCTGAGCGTGGGCTGGTTGCTCCACTGGATGTTCCCAGATCCCGCTCGCGGCCGGTGTCGCGTTCGGCGCGGTGATCAGCCCGACCGATGCCGTCGCCGCGACATCGATCGGCAGGAAACTCGGACTCCCGCACCGCCTGATGGTCGTCCTCGAGGCCGAGAGCCTGTTCAATGACGCCACCGCGCTGGTCGGGATGCGCACGGCGGTAGCCGCGCTACCGGACGCTCCTGATCACGAGTGCCTTCTTTGTGGCGGTGATCTCGCTGCTGTTCTACGGATCGACCCTGCCGACCCTGATCAGGTGGCTCCGGATCCCTGCCGATGACCCCGAGGAGCAGCAGGTGAAGCTCGACCAACTGATGGCGCAGCTCGACCAGGCCGGCCGCACTGCCGTCGACCCGGAGACCCCCACCATCGATGGCCGGCCGGCCGACGCCGCGCTGGTGGCCGACATCACCGAGCGCTACCGCCGGGCGCACCGGACCCCGTGGACCGGAGGGGCCGCCCGAGCCCCACCAGACACCAGCAGATCCTGGCGATTCAGCGCGCCTACCTGGCCGCCATGCGCGATGAGCTCAGATCTGAGCAGACCATCGGCGCCTACAGCAGCACGGTTCTCCACCGGGCGCAGTCCCTCATCGACGCCCAGGAGCGCGGCATCAGCCGGTAGGGCGACCCGTCTGCGGTGGCGGTGCGTATAGAGTTCGTCCAAGGTTGAACACTCGGGAGCGTCGTGGGCACATACACCGTCAAACAGGTCGCGGCGATGACCGGCGTGCCCGAGACGACGCTGAGGGCTTGGGAGCGCCGCTACCAGGTGGTGAGTCCGGCCCGAACCGCCGCACGCTATCGGCACTACTCCGACGACGAGGTGACCCGGCTGAAACGGATGGCCCAACTCGTCGCGGGGGGAACGGCGGCCTCACTCGCTGCCCAGCAGGTACGCGGGCGGGCACAACCGGAGATCCCGACGCAGCGGGTCACCGATCTGCCGGGTACCGGCGACCTGGTTGACGCCGCCGCTGCCCTTGACTCCCCGCGCCTGGAGGCAGTGCTCACCGACGCCTTCAGCGCCGCCGACTTCGAAGATGTCCTCGACGCCTGGCTGTTCCCTGCGCTGACCCGCGTCGGTGACGCCTGGGAGCAGGGCGACCTCGACATCGCCAGTGAGCACTTCGTCAGCGCGGCCGTGGTCCGCCGTCTGGCCGGATGGTTCGAGGCGCAGCCAGTCGCCGACGGGTCTCCGCGCGTGCTCGTCGGTCTTCCCGCCGGAGCCCACCACCAGATCGCCACGCTCGCCTTCGCCGTCTGCCTGCGCCGCCGCGGCATCGATGTCGGGTATCTGAGCACTGATGTCCCCCGGCCGAGCTGGCTCCTGGCCGTCACCACCGCCCGCCCCGACGCCTGCGTCGTCGGTGTTCCCACCGAATCCGACGCCGCCGAGGCGGCCGCGCTCGCCGATCAGCTCGCGCCCCATACCGCCGTCTACCTGGGGGGGCGGGGCAGCGCGGCGGTACCCCTCTGCACCTCGACGACTCACCTCACCGGATCCGTGGCCGGCAGTGCCCGCGATCTCGCCGAGTCTCTCGGTGGCGCTCAGCCCGACTGAGCCGCTTCGGGAGTGCCCAGGCGGATCCGGAGATCCCGCACCGTGTACCCGGCGATCAGGTCGTCCCACCCGACCTCGGGCTCAGCGATCACCACCGGGTCCTGCCCCAGCAGCCGGGTGAGGAAGATCTCGGCCTCCATCAGCGCCAGGGGCTGGCCCGGGCACTTGTGGGCACCGTCGCCGAAGGCGAGTCCGGTCGCGTTCACCCCGGCGGGAAGCGAACGTCCCGGCCGGAGCCGCAAGGGCTCCGCTCCGACCACCGAGGGGTCGGCGTTGGCCGGACGCACGGAGACATCGATGAGATCCCCGCGCCGGATCGGGCACTCCTGCCCGGCGTCGCTCACCACGAAATCCGCCTGCGCCCGCCGGTAGAGATGCCCGACCACCGGCTCGAGCCGCATGATCTCGTTGAGCACGGCCAGTCGGGCATCGGTGTCCCCCTGCCGATAGGTCCGCCGCAGATCGGCATCGGTGAGCAGATGCCAGGCAGCCATGGCGATGAACTCGCGGGTGGTCACCATGCCCGCGGTGCCGTAGGTGACGCACTCCACGAGAATGTCGACATCGGTGTAGCCCTGCTCAATGAGATGACTGATGACATCGTCGCGCGGGGAACGGCGTCGCACCGCGACCGCCCGCCGCACATCGGCGGCGTAGAAGCGCACCACGGGCCACAGTCCGTTGACGGCCGCCTGCGCCCACTGACGCGGCGACCGACCGAGCCGCGGTTTGGTCAGATCGAAAGGCGGCTGTTTGAAGAAGGTCACCAGGCGGCGGGCCATCGCCGGCACTGACGATTCGGTCAGCCCGACCACCTCCGCGGTCACGGCCACGGTGTAGTCGAGTGCCACCTCGTCGAGGAGGAACGTGCCCTGTTCGGCCGCCGCCGCCAGCAGGGTCGCCGCCATCTCCCGGGCGCGGTCGGCGTAGCGCTGGTGCACCACCACCGGCGCGAAGAAACGGGCGACCCTTCTGCGTTGTTCGTCGTGGAGGGGGCCGTCGGACATCAGGATCGGATGGTGCTTGAGGTATCCGGTCGGGATCGACTCCGCGGTGAACCCCGCCTGGGTGGTCAGATCGCGGGCCCGCAACATCTGCCGCGCCGGCCCCAGCGCCCGGACCGTCACCACGTCGCCGTCCCGCTCCACCGGCGGCGCCGCGGGCTCCCCCGACCGGATCGCCCGGCGATCATTGCCGGTCACGGCATCGCGAGCCAGGCCGCGATCCGGTTCGCCGCTTTCTGACCGCTGGCCAACGCGCCCTGGATCGATCCTTCCCTCACGTCGGAGGCCACCACCATCCCTGGCCCGGCCGACGCCTCGGGTTGCACCCGGCCCGGCAGGATTGCCGGCAGTGCCTCCGGAATCTGCTGGCTCGTCACCAGGGTCCACGATGCGGCAGCACCCCCATAGAGCAGGCCGAGATGTCGACGGACATCGGCCTCCCGCTGCGGCTCTCCCCGCCGGATCAGCGTCGATGCCTGGAGCAGGTGACGGCCGGCGGGCGCGTAGGAGGCCTGGACATTGCTGATCATCGCAGCGTTGATCACCGGCCCGCGCCGGTCGGCGTCCACCCGCAGGTACCCGGAGTCGGTGGGACTCTCCTCGGGGGCGAACCACCAGGTGGCCAGGCCCCGCATGCGCGGCCTGGGTACACCGGCCAGCCGTGCGGCAGTCACCGGATCGGTGGCGTTGATCACCGCACGCGCGAGCCGCGTCATACCGCCGACCACGTAGGTCCAGCCACCGGCCGAACGCTCGATCCGTTCGACGGGGGCGCCCAGCCGCACCCGGCAGTCCAGACCGGCCAGAAGTTGCGCAGGAAGCGCCGCCATCCCCTGGGCCGGGAGCGCGGGGGTTCCCCGGAGGAACCACCCGATGAGCCGCCGGGCGAAAGCTGCCGAGGTGGTGCCCTCGTCGTCGGCGAGGACCCCCGTGAGGAAAGGCTCGACCACCTGCTGGCGCAACGGACCGGTGAACCCGGCCGCGTCCCAAGAGTCGGCCAGCCCCTGGTCGGGGCCACCCCACGCCGATCGGAGCCCGGCTCCCACCCAGCCGGCAAGGGCGGCGGTCGCACGTGGGCTCAGCAGGCCGGAGCGGAACATGCCCGCAACCGCCCGCGGCGAGCGCGTCGGATCGACCAGCTGGACGACCCGATCGCCCCGACTCACCTCGACGCCGCGCCCGAACCGGC
>JBKEBV010000089.1:0-1549 GCA_047973315.1 Propioniciclava sp. | reverse complement strand
TCCACGTTGAGGTGGAGCAACTCTCACGAACGGTATGGGCACCGTCTCCGTCGGGGACCATCCGACAGACCCGCTGGTTCTATGAGCGCGCACGCGGCCAGTACCAAGTTGAGCTCAGCAGGCAGACAACGCGCGCACGGCAGCGAGCGTGGAAGGAGGAGCATCCGCCCTCGCAGAAGTTCACAAAGACGGATCTGGCCAAGTACCTGAGCGCCTGGGAACAATTGCCGCACGAGACATCGCGCGGTGCACAGAAGAACTTCACGCTCTTTACGGCTCGGCTCGTAGCGGATCCCCAGACGGTCGATGTCGGCTTCTTTCAGGAACTCATCGCCAAGGCCATTCTGTGGAAGAGCACCGAACGGATCGTGACGGCACAGAAGTTCGGCGGATACCGGGCGAATCTCGTTGCCTACAGCATCGCCAAGCTGTCCCACCTCGTGGGGGGGAAGCTCGATTTCGAGCTGATCTGGAGAGGACAGGATCTCCCCGGTGAACTGCGCACACAGCTTGAGCGGCTCTCCCACCTGGCTTGGCGCATCATCGTTACGGACGCGCCTCCGGGAATGAACATCACCGAATGGGCGAAGAGCGACCGCTGCTGGAGCGCGATGCGCGATGCCGCTTGGGAACGCGACGATCTGAGCCGTTTCCGGGCCACTCCTTCCCCTACTGACGGGAACGTCGAGGTTGGAGACGAAGCGGACGAACGGTGGCAGCGCCTGTCCTCGCTCGGCAGCGCCTACCTTGATCGGGCGACCGAGTGGGCGAAGGAAACGGGA
Organism: Propioniciclava sp.; assembly: GCA_047973315.1. Taxonomy (GTDB): domain Bacteria; phylum Actinomycetota; class Actinomycetes; order Propionibacteriales; family Propionibacteriaceae; genus Propioniciclava. The sequence continues at coordinate 767 of JBKEBV010000089.1, read as the reverse complement.
CACCTCAAGCCTTGGCAGCGAACGCTCCTACGGGATGCCGCAGACAGGATGAGGCGGGGACAACGGCCGAGGGAACGCCACTTGGAGTATGCGGGCGCGATCCTCGACGAGCTTGAATCCCTGGGCTTTGGGCCTCCAGAGGGAGACCTAGGCTGACCCTTTGGACGGGCCAGTGCGCACCCCGACCGGCTAGATCTCGTCGGCGTCGGCGCCCCACGTGCGGACCTGTTGTTGGTCCCAGGCGATCGCGAGGACCGCATTGACGGCGCGACGCAGATCATCCTCAGACCTGCCGAGAACCCCACGGAGCCCCTCGACCACGAGTGACCGGGGGAGGAGTACCGCGAGGAGCTCATCCGTCACCTGCCCGCTGATCGTGCTCGCGGGTTCGGTGTGCGGACTCGATCGATAGTCGGTCACAGTGACCTCGGCGGTGTCCTCGCCGTCACGGTAATGGCGCTGAGCATCCGACACGATGCCGGCCACCAGTGCGCGCAGTGCCGGACGGATCCCCTCGGGCAACGACACTCGCATCTTGGAGACGTTCACCGCCAGCAGCTCATCCGCCTCACGGGGCACGTCGATGGCAATCCGTGCGAGTTTCGTATGCTCGTCCTGCGTGCGGAGGCGGTTCCAGCCGCCGCTTTGGATCAGACGATCCTCGCGATACACGTAGAACCCCTGCTGTCCGTTCCATTTCTTCGGGCCACCCGCGGCATGGTGGGCCTCCGGCGTCGAAAACCGCTGCTGGGTTGGGAGGACGAACG
>JBKEBV010000082.1:0-1855 GCA_047973315.1 Propioniciclava sp. | reverse complement strand
CTCCCACCACCAGCATCAGCAGCAACAGGGCAATGCCAACGCCGCCGAGGGTCAAAAAGACCTCCATACCACCTCCCGTTGTTGCTCCTCCCCATTCTACGGGCCGCAACGGGGACACGGGTCGCGCTGACGCGGGTCGGGGCGACGCGGGAGACACGCCACCGGCCGACCCGCGCCATCGGGAGAGCCAGTCGCCGTGGAAGTCAGGCAACGGTGACTCTCCAACTCCCGGTCGGGGCCGGGAGGCTACCGAGGGTGGGGAGTCAGATCAGAGCCCTGCGGGGGATCCTCGCCACCGCCGGTTGGGTGGTTGCGGTCGCTTGCCTGCGTGCCGTCAGCATCCCAACAGCCGATGTCGCGACAGCTCGCAACCCCCTGCGTCGTGCCCGCCGTGGCGTCATGGCCCACCTCTCTCGGGTCCGGCGCACCCCACGCGCCATTCAATTGGCTCATGCCACCCCCCATCGCAGAAGCCCTTACCCCTGAAGACGCGCTCGGCATCAGGCCATGACGCGCTCGGCGCAACAATCCCCGGGGCACGTCGGCTGCAGGCTCTCCGCCGCACGCGAGATGCCCGCGACCAGGAGCAAAACCCCTAGAAAACAGCGACTTTTGTGTGATGGTGGGGGGTGGCGCCCCCGCCACGGGGGTGCGTTGACCACGCAGGACAAAATCCACGTTCGGTCACCGAACGGGGCACCGGCGTGTCCGTGTGCCATCCTCGGCAGGTGTCTGCGTCCTCAGGGCCGGATCACTCTCCTGACCAGCTTCACGATCTCTTCACCGACCAGCACGATGGCCGCCATCGCGAGCGCCCACAACCAGTGGTGAACATCAAGATCCGCTGTGCCGAAAGCCACCTGGAGGAATCCGACGTGAACGACGGCAACCTGCAGCAGCGCCCCCAGCACCAGCGCTCCCCACAACCAGCGGTTCGTGAAGAGGTGCCGGAAGGCCGAGGCCGTGTCGGAGCGGGCGTTGAGCGCGTTGAACAACTGCGCGAACACGAGCGTGGTGAAACCGGCGGTGCGCGCCACCTCCATCGAGTCATGGCCCTCGATGAACCCACCCGGCAGGAACATGTCGATGGTGAGCAGGGAGACGGCTCCCATCAGGAAGCCGACGAAGATGATCCGGCCCCACATGTGCCCGTCGATGATCCGGTCGTCGATGCCGCGCGGCGGTCGGGCCATCAGGTCCTCGGTCTCGGGATCCACGCCCATGGCAAGGGCAGGCCCCGAATCGGTGATCAGGTTGATCCACAGAATCTGCGTGGCCAGCAAGGGGACCACCATTGCCCCGGGGTTGTTCGGGTCCGCCAGGCCAAATGCTCCAGCCATCACAATGCCGAAGAACACGGTGACGACCTCACCCATGTTGGACGACAGCAGGTACCGCAGGAACTTCCGGATGTTGTCGAAGATGCCCCGCCCCTGCCGAACGGCCGCCACGATGGTGGAGTAGTTGTCGTCGGCAAGGATCATCGATGCGGCGTCCTTGGTGACCTCGGTGCCGGTGATGCCCATCGCTATGCCGATGTCCGCCGATTTCAGGGCGGGTGCGTCGTTGACCCCGTCTCCGGTCATGGCGACTATCTGTCCCTCGGCCTGGAGCGCGTCCACGATCCTGAGCTTGTGCTCCGGCGCCACGCGGGCATACACCGAGACGTCTCCGACGGTCCTGGAGAACTCCTCGTCGGTCATGGCGTCGAGTTCAACCCCAGTCACCGCGCGAGCGTCCGGCTCGATGATGCCCAGATCGGAGGCGATGCGCTGGGCCGTGAGGGGATGGTCGCCGGTGATGACCATCGTCCTGATCCCGGCACGGTGGGCCTCGGCCACCGCGTCGGCCGCCT
>JBKEBV010000063.1:0-44525 GCA_047973315.1 Propioniciclava sp. | reverse complement strand
TTCGCCGCCTTGTTCATCATTCCGTTGGTGTTCATGGCCCAGATCGCCTTCATGGTGGCTTTCGGCGTTCTGCTCGACACCTTCGTCGTCCGCGCCCTGCTGGTGAGCGGACTGGCCTACGATCTGGGAGGCCGAGTGTGGTGGCCGAGTCGGCTCGGCCGCCACCCCCCCCCCGACGCCTGGAGTGACCCATGACATCCCCCATCGACCCCACCGTCCGGGCGGGACGAACCCTGCGAGCCCTGACCACGGCCTCCCAGATCTACACCCAGCACGCCCGGGTGGATCTGGCGATGCCACGCAGCGACCTGGCTGCCCTCGGCCTGCTCAGCCAGGCTGAGAGCGAGGGCCACCCGATGACCGCTGGCGAGCTGAGCCAACGGCTGGGGCTCACCGCCTCGGCCACGACGGCCCTGTTGGACCGGCTGCAGCAGGTCGGCCACCTGCGCCGCACCCGGGACCCCGCCGACGGTCGGCGCGTGATCGTCGAGATGACCGCGTCGGCGCACGAAGCCGGACAACGGGCGTTCCGCCCGCTGATGCGGTCGGTGTCTCGGGAGCTGGCGGCCTTCACCGCCCAGCAGCTCGCGGATGCCACCGCCGTCATGGAGGCGATGCTGCGCGTTGTCGACACCGCGATCAGCGAGTTGGGAGCCGACGGTCGCCGGTGACCGGAACCCGCGACGGCCGTCGGCGGCCCCTGGCTCAGCCGGGAAGCAGTTCGGTCAGAAGACTCGCGACCCGGCGACGGATCTCGTCGCGGATCGGGCGGACGGCCGCGACGCCCTGACCGGCCGGGTCGCCCAACACCCAGTCCTCGTACCGCTTACCCGGATAGAACGGGCAGGTGTCACCGCAGCCCATGGTGATCACCACGTCGGAGAGCTGGACGGCATCGGTGGTGAGCGCCTTGGGCTGTTCGGCGGCGATGTCGATGCCCTCCTCGGCCATGGCGGCCACCGCAGCCGGATTGATCGCCTCTGCGGGCGCCGAGCCGGCGGAGCGCACCTCGACCCGGTCGCCGCCGAGATGGCGCAGATAGCCGGCGGCCATCTGGGATCGGCCGGCATTGTGAATGCACAGAAACAGGACGGACGGCTTGCTCATCAGACTCCTTCGTTTCGCTGCTCCCGGGCTTGACGGACAAAGTAGCTCAGCTAGCATTGAGTCAATCTTCGTGGAGGTGATTTTGGATGTCGACCGACCTCACGTCCCGGGCACAGGCCTATGCCGCCCTCGGTGAGCCGTCCCGGCTGGCGATCATCGACCTGCTCGGCTCCGGCGACCTGGCCTCCGGTGATCTCGCCTCCAGGCTGGGACTGCCGACCAACCTGATCGCGCACCACCTTCAGGTGCTCGAGCAGTCCGGCCTGATCACCCGCCGACGTTCCGAGGGTGACGCCCGCCGCAGCTATGTGCGGCGCACGCCTGCCTGCGACCGGCTCCTCGGCACCCCTGGGGCACCACCGCCGTCACGGGTGGCGTTCGTGTGCTCGCAGAACTCGGCACGCTCACAGATCGCCGAGGCCTACTGGCGGACGGTCAGCGAGATCCCGGTCGTCTCGGCGGGCACTCACGCCGCTGAGACAGTCCACCCCTGTGCCCTGCGGGTGGCGCATCGGCACGGTCTCGACCTCAGCGGGGCCCGACCGAAACTCATGGCTGATGTCCTCAACGGCGACGAACTCCTGATCGCGGTCTGTGACCGCGCCCACGAGGATCTCCAGGTACCGGCGGAGCACTGGTCGATCCCCGATCCTGCCCGGAGCGGCGACACCGGCGCCTTCGAGGCCGCCTACACCGACATCACCGACCGCATCGACCATCTCACCCACCGCTTCGCAGGAGGCCCCACATGACCCTCCACCCGATCTCCGAACGTACCTGGGAGAGCCTGCACACCGATCAGCGGATCGCTCTGCAGCAGGCCTCCGCCCGCCTCGTCCGGGATTTCGCCGACCTGTACGGCACCGAGACCATCGAACGCTTCCTGGCCAGTTCCTTCGACCAGTTCGCCGACCGCGCCACGGTGACCAGGTTCCTCCCGCTGCTCGCCGAGCGGTTCGCCCGCCAACGCCTCGACGCACTCGCCCGGGTGGAGGGCCTGCAGGACGACGGCAGGCCGGTGGTGCTCTTCCTGTGCACCCACAACGCCGGCCGTTCGCAGATGGCCCTCGGGTTTTTCCAAGCCCTCACCGGCGACCGGGCGGTTGCCTGGTCCGGCGGCTCCGAACCCGGCCTCGCCATCAACGCCGTGGCCGTCGAAGCGATGGCCGAGCGGAGCATTGACATCGCCGGCGAGTTCCCCAAGCCGTGGACGGACGAGACCGTCCGCGCCGCCGACGTGGTGATCACCATGGGCTGTGGCGACGCGTGCCCGATCTTCCCCGGAAAGCGCTACGAGAACTGGGACATCGACGATCCGCACGGCCGGGACCTCGACACCGTCCGCCGGGTCCGCGACGATGTCGAACGCCACGTCCGCACCCTGATGGCCTCGCTCAACCTCTGACCGGCCACCGGGACCTCGCCAGCTGGGCGAGGCCGAGCGCCTGCGTCGGCGAACGCCGTCCAGCTGCCGACCAGCCCGACCACCACCCCCAGAGCAACCTCGGGGTCTGCCCTCGCTACCGCGCTCAGCATCGCCATGCGGCGACGATAGCGGCCTCGGCAGAGTCTGCGATGGCCCTGGGCCGGGCCAGTTCAGCACCACCGCACCGGCAAGGATCAGCCCATATCCGATGCGGCGGGACGGCCCGGGTCACCGCCGGGCCTGGGGCGAACGGGCGACCGGAACGGCCCACCGGGCATGGGAGGATGCCCGAGTGGCAGGACTTCTCATGGCGGGCACCTCCTCAGATGCAGGAAAGTCGCTGATCGTCGCCGGGCTGTGCCGGGCGTGGGCGCGTAAAGGGGTGCGGGTCGCGCCCTTCAAGGCCCAGAACATGTCCAACAATTCGATGGTCTGCCCGGACGGCTCCGAAATCGGCCGCGCCCAGTACCTGCAGGCGATCGCCGCCGGGGTGGAACCCTCCGCCACGCTGAACCCGGTGCTGCTGAAGCCGGGCACCGACCGGCGGGCATTCATCGTGCTGCGTGGCCGGCCGGACGGCACGCTGGAGGCCGGCGAGTACGCGGGTGGTCGCACCCGGCTGGCCGAGGCAGCGTTCGAGGCCTACCGCGAACTGGAGGCCGGCTACGACCTGGTCGTCGCCGAGGGCGCGGGGTCGCCCGCCGAGATCAACCTACGCGCGGGCGACTATGTGAACCTCGGGCTGGCCAGGGAGTTCCGGATTCCGGTGGTGCTGGTCGGCGACATCGACCGCGGCGGCGTCCTGGCGTCCATCTTCGGTCACTGGGCGATCGTCGATGAAGCCGACCGGGCCACCCTCGCCGGCTACCTGATCAACAAGTTCCGCGGCGACCAGGCGGTGCTCGACCCCGGCCTGGTCGAGCTCAGCTCCCGCATCGGCCTGCCCTGCTTCGGAGTGGTGCCGTGGTTGGACCAGGTGTGGCTGGACAGCGAAGACACCCTCGCCGTCGCGACGTGGCCCCAGCTGCCCGGGCGGGCCGGCAGCCTCCGGGTGGCGGCGATCCGGTTCCCGCGGATCTCCAACGCCACCGACCTCGATGCACTCGCAGCGGAGCCCGGGCTGGATGTCTTCGCCACCGCGAGTCCCTCCGACGTGGCCGGAGCCGACCTCGTGGTCCTGCCCGGCAGCCGCGCCACGCTGGCCGACCTGGACTGGCTGCGTCGCCTCGGCCTGGCTGAGGCCCTGCTCGCCCGCGGCGCCGCGGGACGGCCGATCCTCGGGATCTGTGGCGGCTACCAGATGCTCACCGACGTGATCGACGATCCGATCGAGTCCGCCCGCGGCACCGTACCCGGCCTCGGGCTGCTCCCGGCGCGGGTGCGATTCAACGCTGAGAAGATTCTCGCCAGGCCCACCGACAGCTGGCACGGCCACCCCGTGACCGGCTACGAGATCCACCACGGCGTGGTCGAAGCCACCGGCGGCGAGCCGTTCCTCGACGGCGTCCGAGACGGCAACACCTGGGGCACGGTCCGGCACGGCGCCTTCGAGAACGACGACTTCCGCCGTGCCTGGCTCGCCGAACTCGCCGAGACGGTCGGATCCACGTGGCAGCCAGTGCCCGGGGCGCCGGGGTTCACCGAGCGCCGTGAGCAGATGCTGGACGACCTCGCCGATGCCCTCGACGCTCACGCCGACCTGGGCGCACTGCTGGAGTTGGCCGGGCCGCGAGCCTGAACCGCGCCGACCAGGGCGGCGATCTCCGCCACCGGGTCGATGCTGAGAAGTGCGGTCGCCTGCACCATGGGTTGCCGCGGGATTGCGCAGACGGGACGCCGGCGGTTGGATCAAGCCTTCGTGGCCGCCCACGCCGTGACGGTGCGCAGCGGCCTGAACGCCGTGAACCGTCCAAGCGGCTCAGCGTTTTCCACCGCGATCCGGGTCAACTCGCCGCCGCCGCTGCGGTAGGCGTCCAGCAAGGTGGCGTCAGAGTCGGCCGTCACGCTGTGCACCACCAGCCGGCCACCTGCCGGCAGCATCTCCCAGCAGTGGTCGAGCAGATCGGCTGAGACTCCCCCGCCGACGAAGACCGCGTGCGGGGCCGGCAGGGTGGCCAGCACGTCCGCCAGATCGCCGGTGACGACCCGGACCCGTTCGGCCACCCCGTGAGCGCGCGCATTCTGCTCGATCCGCGCCGCGCGTCGGGCGTCCCGCTCGACCGCCACGGCCGTGTTGCCGGCATGGAGCCGGCACCATTCGATGCCGATGCTGCCGGTGCCTGCACCAAGATCCCAGAGCAGTTCCTGCCCGACCGGCGCGAGCATCGCCAGCGCGTAGGCCCGCAGTGGCCGCTTGGTGAGCAGCCCATCGGTGACGAAGGCGTCGTCGGGCAGCCCTGCGGTCCGTTGGCGGGAGGCGCGATCTTCGGCGTCCATGCCGAGCACCCTAATCACATGCGGCACAATCAGGGGCTGGAAGCCGGCGAGCGGAGGATCACGATGCCCCAGGGACAGCCCGGATGCGTCCCCGACGACGGGCTGACCAGTCGCGAGCGGCGCCTGCGTCCCGCGCTGATCGTGAACACCGGCGACGGCAAGGGCAAAACCACCGCAGCGATGGGGCTCGCGCTGCGCGCCTGGCACCAAGGCTGGTCCACGGGGGTCTTCCAGTTCGTGAAGTCGGGCACGTGGGTCACCGGCGAAAGGCTCGCCCTGGCGGCTCTGGACGCGGAGCACCGGCGCACCGGCACCGGCGGGCCGATCGAGTTCTTCGCGACCGGCAGCGGGCGGCGGTGGGTGCGCCGGTCCGATGCCGAGCCCGACCAGTCCGACGCCGCCCGGGCGGCCTGGGACGAGGTGGCCCTGCGGCTCGGCGAGGAGCGCCACCAGCTCTACGTCCTGGACGAGTTCACCTATCCGCTGGCCTGGGGCTGGCTCGACCTGACCGAGGTCGTCTCCGCCCTGCGCGAGCGGCCGGGAACCCAGCACGTGGTGATCACCGGCCGCAACGCCCCGCCCGAACTTCTGGACCTGGCCACCACCGTCACCGAGATGCACCCGCTGAAGCACCCGTTCGAGGACGGCCAGAAGGGTCAGGCGGGCATCGAATGGTGAGGCTCCCCCGGCTCGTGGTGGCCGCGGCCGCGTCCTCGGCCGGCAAGACCACGATCGCCACCGGCCTGATGGCCGCGCTGCGAGCGTCCGGGCAGGAAGTGGCCGCTTTCAAGGTGGGCCCGGATTTCATCGACCCCGGCTATCACGCCCTGGCCACCGGTCGTCCCGGACGAAACCTCGACCCGGTGCTGACCAGCGAGGCCCTGGTGCCGCGGCTGCTGCTCCACGGAGCCATGACGCCGCGACCCGCCGACCTCGCCCTCGTCGAAGGCGTGATGGGCCTGTTCGACGGCCAGCTCGGTCGCGACGGCTTCGGTTCCACTGCCCATGTCGCGCGGATGGTCGACGCCCCGGTCCTGCTCGTGGTGGACGCGGCCGGATCCTCCCGCACCGCGGCCGCCGTCGCGCTCGGCCTGCGCGCGTTCGACGAGCGCCTCCGGATCGCCGGCGTCGTGGTCAACCGGGTGGCGAGCCCGCGCCACGCCGCCGAGTTGGCTGGGGTGTTCGAGGCGGCGGGAGTGCCGGTGCTCGGCCTGGTGCCGCGCAGTGCCGGCATCTCGGCGCCTTCGCGGCACCTTGGCCTCGTCCCTGCGGCTGAGCGGTCCGCGTCGGCGGCGACGGTCGAGGCGCTGGCCGCTCACGTCGCCGAACACGTCGACGTCAACGGGGTCCGCGAGCTGGCCGCCTCCGCCCCGGACCTCGACGTCGAGGCCTGGACCCCTTCATCGGTCGTGGTGCCGGTCGGTGGACGCCCGATGGTCGGGGTGTTCGCCGGGCGGGCATTCACGTTCCGCTACGCCGAGATCACCGAGCTCCTGGCCGCGGCGGGCTGCGACGTGGTCGAGATCGACCCCCTGGTGGGAACGGCGCTGCCCGCCGGGATCGCCGGGTTGTACCTCGGTGGCGGCTTCCCTGAGGTGCACGCCGTCGAGCTCAGTCGCAACGCCGCCCTGCGCGCGGCGGTCCGCGAGGCGGTCACCGACGGCCTGCCCACCGTCGCCGAGTGCGCCGGACAACTCTACCTGGGCGAACATCTGGACGGCCATCCGATGGCGGGCGCGATCCCCGCGTCCGCGCGAATGACCCCGCGACTCACTCTCGGCTACCGGGCGGCGACCGCGCCGTCCGACACCGTGCTGGCCGAGGCCGGCACCACCCGGTCCGGCCACGAGTTCCACCGCACGCTGACCTCCCCCGGGCATGGCGCTACTCCCGCCTGGACCTGGGCCGACCGCTCCGAGGGCTTCTCGCTCGATCCCGCCGGGACCGGAGAGGCCACGCTGCACGCCTCGTACCTGCATCTGCACTGGGCCGGGCATCCGGGGAGTGCGCAGCGGTTGGCCGACGCCGCGGCAGGCTTCGGTGGGGGCCAACGACGGACGCCGGGGGCCGCGGCGTCCGCGCCGTTCGACGGGATCGACCTGCACCATCACGGCGACCACGACGTCGCGCCAGGCCTGGTCGACCTCGCGGTGAACGTCATGCTGCCCGGCCCTCCGGCGTGGCTGGCCGCCACACTCGGCCGCACGATCCACTCCCTCGGCAGCTACCCCGACCCCGCCGAGGCCCGGGCAGCGATCGCCGCCGCGCACGGCGTTCCGGCGGCGATGGTCCTTCCGACCGCCGGGGGGGCGGAGGGCTTCGCCCTGATCGCCCGCACGCTGACCGCGACCCACCCGCTGGTCGTGCACCCCCAGTTCACCGAACCTGAGGCGGCATTGCGCGCGTCCGGCCACGCTGTTCAGCGCTGGCTGCTCCCCGTCGCCGCGGGAGCGCCCACTCCACCGCTGACCGGGATCCCCGACTGGGCGGACGCCCTCTTCATCGGCAACCCGACGAACCCCACTGGCTGGCTCCACCCACCCGACGACCTGATCGCCGCCGGCCGAGGACGACTGCTGGTGGTCGACGAGGCGTTCATGGACGCCACCGACGAGAGCCGGTCGCTGATCGGGCCGAGCATGGCGAACCTGCTCGTGCTGCGGTCGCTGTCGAAGACGTGGGGGCTGGCCGGACTTCGGGTCGGCTACCTGGTCGGCGACCCGACCCTGATCGCGCGGCTGGAGACAGCCCAGGCCACGTGGCCGCTGTCCGCGCCGGCAGCGGCGGCGATGGTCGCCACCGCCTCCGCGACGGCCCGGGCCGAGGCGGCCGGACGCTACGCCGGCCTGGCCGCCGATCGCGCCCACCTGGTCGCCACGCTGGCCGAGGCCGGCTTCGGCACCGTGCCCAGCGCCGCACCGTTCGTGCTGGTGGACACCTCCGCCTGTGGACCCGACCCGGTCCGCCCGGAACTCGCGAAGGAGGGTTTCGCGGTCCGCCGCGGGGAGACCTTCCCGGGCCTCGGCCCGACCTGGATCCGGGTGCGGGTGCCGGGCCGGGAGGTCGCCGACGCCTTCGTCGCCGCTCTGGTGGCAGTCAGGGACCGCCGGAGGAACGGCGCCGATGAGCGGCCCTGGGCACCCGGGCGTCGTGCTCAACCAGAGGCCGGAATGCCTTGACGACCGCTGCGACCTCAGCCGCTGCACCGGGAGCCCGAAACCCGTGGGGAGCGCGAGGACCCCACGCACGCGTGAGGCTCCGCTAGCGTGGGCTCCGTGACCCGCGAACTGCTGCTGATCGGGATAGGCGCCGGTGACCCGGACTGGATCACGCTGGAGGCGGTGCGGGCCGTCCACTCCCTCGACGTGCTGTTCGTGGTGCTGAAGTCCGACGAGTTGGACGATCTCGTCCAGGCGCGGCGGGCCGTTGTCGAGCGGCACCGCACCGAACCGCTGCGGACGGTTGAGCTGCGCGATCCGCCCCGTCCGTGGCGCACTGCGGCCGACTACGACGCCACCGTTGCGCTCTGGAGGGCGCAGCGACTGCAGAGTTGGAGCGCAGCGGTCGCCACCGAACTCGGCGACGGCCAGGTCGGCGGCTTCCTGGTCTGGGGCGACCCTGGCCTGTACGAAAGCACCTTGGCCATCGCCGATGAACTTGTCCGCGCGGCTCCGGCGGACGTCCCGATCAGCCTGCGCGTGCTGCCCGGCATCAGCAGCGTGCTGGCGTTGGCCGCCCGCCACCGGATCCCGCTCAACCGGCAGGGACGGGCCGTCCAGGTCAGCCCCGCCCGGCTCCTGCGCGACGGGATACCGGCCGACGTCGACGATGTGGTGGTCATGCTCGACCAGCACCAGGTGTTCGCGTCGATCGACCCGGCGGGGCTTAATATCTACTGGGGCGCCTACCTGGGCACGCCCGACGAGATCCTGATCTCCGGCAGCTTGGAGGAGGTTCGCAACGAAGTGCTGCGGGCCCGCACCGAGGCCGCCGACCGCAAGGGCTGGATGTTCGACACTTATCTGCTGCGCCGGCGCTGAGCCGTCAACCAGTCCAGGACCGGGCCCACGCGGTCGACCACGTCCAACCCCGGAGGCGCTGAGGGCCGTCGCAGACACACCACGGGGATCGCCAGCCGTCCTGCGGCGTCGAGCTTCGCGTCGGTCGGGCCACCGGAGTCCTTGGTGACCAGCACGTCGATCGCGTGGTCGCGCAGCAGGGTCACCTCGTCGGCGAGGGTGAACGGGCCGCGGGCGCGCAGCACCTCCCAGGTGGACGGGACCTCGACCTCGGGGGGGTCGATGACCCGGGCCAGCACGGAACGGTCGGTCCAGCCGGCGAACTCGGCGAGGGAGTGTCGTCCGACGGCGAGGAACACGCGCTCACCGAGGCGGTCCGCGGCCTCCCGGGCCGCCGCGACCGTGTCGACCCAGTGCCAGGACGCGGCGTCCGGACGCGCGCTCCAGCTCGGCCGCTCCAGCCTCAGCAGCGGGACGCCGGTGGCCTGGCACGCAGCGGCGGCGTTCGCGGTCATCCGGACGGCGAAGGGATGGGTGGCGTCGACCAACGCGGCAATCGGGTGGTCGCGCAGGTAGCGCGCGAGCCCGTCGACGCCGCCGAAGCCGCCGACGCGCACCTCGCCGGGCGGCCGACGCAGGTCGGTCACCTCCCCGGCCAGGGAGGTGACCACGGGCACCCCGTCGGCGACCAGCCGGGTGGCGAGTTCACGGGCTTCCACCGTCCCGCCCAGCAGGAGGACGGCCATCAGCTCGCCTCACCCGCGGCGACGGCCGCCAGCCCGACGGCCACCGCCAGCGCGCTGGCCGACACCGCCAGCGCCAGCCGGTTGGCCCGGGCGAGGTCGGCAGGCCTCGGGGCGGGGCCGTTGCCCAGTTCGCCGCGGTCCTCCTCGATGCCGAGGTAGGTGTTGCGGCCGCCAAGGGTCACCCCGAGCGCCCCCGCGAATGCGCCCTCGACCACCCCGCCGTTCGGGCTCGGGTGCGCCCCGGCCTGATCCCGAACCACGCGGATTGCCTCGCGCGGGTCGCCGCCGACCAGCGGCGCCGCGGCCGCTGCGAGCGCTCCGGAGAGCCGGGCGGGAATCCAGTTGGCGAGGTCGTCGGCCTTCGCCGCGGCCCAGCCGAAGTTCTGGTAGCGCTGGCTGCGGTAGCCGACCATCGCGTCCAGGGTGTTGATCGCGCGATAGCCCAGCAGGCCGGGAACGCCGGCCACCGCGCCCCAGAACAACGGCGCGACAACCGCGTCCGAGGTGTTCTCCGCGACCGACTCCAGCGCCGCACGGGTCACACCTGCCGCGTCCAGGGTTCCGGGGTCGCGACTGACCAGGTTGGCCACGCGGCTCCGCGCCCCGCCCAGGTCGCCGGCCTCCAGCCGGTCGGCGATCGCCTCGGCCTCACGCGCCAGCGAACGTCCGCCGAGCACCACCCAGGTCGCCGCGGCGGTCGCCAGCAGGCCCGCCAGTGGGCGACCGCGAACCGCCCGCCGCATCACGCAGCCAACGGCGGTCGCCCCGCCGACCAGCACGGTCGCGAACCCGACCCCGCTCGCCCGGTCGTCGGCGTGGAGGAGCCCTTCCAGCCGCCCGGCGAGCTGGCCGAACCCGGCGACCGGGTGCCACCGACGCGGGTCGCCGAGCGCCTGGTCGGCCAGCCAACCGAGCGCCAGTCCGGCACCGAGCACGACACCCTGCCGCAACATTGACGACCTTTCAGTCATTGGCTTTCCGTTGCCGCCGAGTGTGCCAGACTGAACCCGCAGCAATGCGCGAGGAACTCCGGTGAGCCCACGAGGGTGAGTCCGGGGCGGTCCCGCCACTGTGACCGGGGTGAATCTCCGGGAGCCAGGAACTCGCCTCGCTGCCGAGCAACGACATCGGGCGCGGACACCTGAGGAGGCTCTCTTGGCCACTGCTGCCACCAGCACGCCCGCCTTGATCGGGGTGGGCGTCGGACCCGGCGACCCTGAACTCCTCACCTGCAAGGCGCTGAAGGTCTTCGAGCGCGCGGATGTGATCCTCGTCCCCGCCACCGAGACCAGCGGAGACGAGGCCGGCCGGGCCGAGCAGGTCGTGCTCGCTGCGTGCCCGTCCGAGGAGGCGAAGCTGCGCCGGGTGCCGTTCAGCATGGCGCAGCGCCGCGGAGTCGGCACCAAGCGGCGCCAGTCGTGGGAGGCGTCCGCCCGGGCGGCGGTCCAAGCTTTCGACGCGGGGGCGACCACAGTCGCCTTCGCCACCGTCGGCGACCCGAGCGTCTATTCGACGTTCTCCTACCTCGCCGCCCAGGTGCTGGCCGTGGTGCCCGGCCTCGACGTCTCGGTCGTCCCGGGCATCACCGCCGCTCAAGCACTGGCCGCCGCGAGCCTGACCCCGCTGGTCGAGGGACGCGAAAGCCTCACCCTCGTTCCCGTCACGGCCGGCCTGGAGGCAGTTGGAGCCGCCCTGCAGCACTCGGACACGGTTGTCGCCTACAAGGGCGGACGCCAGCTCGCCGACCTGCTCGGTGTCGTCCGGGAGCAGGGTCGCGAGGGCGTGCTGGGGGTGAACATCGGCCTGCCCGGGGAGACAATCACTCCGCTCGCCGAGGCGGACGCCGAGAGCGCGCCGTACTTCTCCACCGTGCTCGTGGCGCCGCACCGCGCCGAGACCGGAGGACGGTTGTGAGCGGGCAGCGGCCGCACGGCGAGGTCGTGTTCGTCGGCGCCGGGCCGGGTGCGGCCGACCTGATCACCGTCGGCGGCGCCCGGGTGATCGCCGAGGCAGACATCGTGATCTGGGCGTCCAGCCTGGTGGATACCGGCATCGTGGCCAACGCCAGGACGGACGCGCTGGTGGTCGACTCCGCGACCGAGTCTCTGGAGGACATCACGCCCCTCTACCAGCGCGCCCACGACGAGAGTCTGCTGGTCGCCCGCGTGCACACCGGCGACCCGTCCATCTACGGCGCCACTGCAGAACAACGCCGGATCTGCGAGCGGATCGGCATCCCACACCGCACCGTCCCGGGTGTCTCAGCGTTCTCGGCCGCTGCCGCCCGGATGGACGCTGAGATCACCCTCCCCGAGGTGTCTCAGACCCTGATCCTGACCCGCCTGGAGGGCGGTCGCACCCCGATGCCCGACCGGGAGACCGTCCGCGGCTTCGCCGCCCATCGCGTAACCATGGCGCTGTACCTCTCTGCGGCCCGCAACAAGGTGCTCCAGGACGAACTCCTCGCCGGCGGCTACCCGCCCGAGACCCCGTGCATCGTCGGCCACAAGGTGAGCTGGCCGGACGAGCTGATGCTGCGCTGCCGGCTGGACGAGCTGTCAGCGACCATGAAGGAGCACAAGCTCTGGAAACACACCGTCGTGCTGGTCGGGCCCGCCCTCGCCGAGGACTCCACCACCCGCAGCCACCTCTACCACC
This sequence comes from Propioniciclava sp., assembly GCA_047973315.1. Lineage (GTDB taxonomy): Bacteria > Actinomycetota > Actinomycetes > Propionibacteriales > Propionibacteriaceae > Propioniciclava. Next base: position 32,133 of record JBKEBV010000063.1, on the reverse strand, counting down.
CCGGGTTCCGGCACGAGTACCGCGCCTCCGACGGCAGCCCGCTCGACACCGGTGGGCCTGCATGATCACCGTCTACGGCCTGCTCGGCACCCCGGGCGCGGAGCTGCGGGTCGCCGCAGCCGCCGCCGACTGGGTCGTCGGCGGACGCCGGCACCTCGACGCGCTCGCCGTTCCCGAAGGCCACCGGATCGTTCTGGGAGCGTTGCGGATCGCGGTCGAGCGGATCACCGGGCTGCCGGCATCGGCGACCGTGGTGGTGGTTGCGAGCGGCGACCCCGGGTTTTTCGGCGTGCTGCGTTCGCTGCGGGCAGTCGGGCTGCGGCCCAGCGTGGTGCCCGCAGTCTCCTCGATCAGTGCGGCGTTCGCCGCAGTCGGGCTGCCCTGGGACGACGCGGCCGTGGTCAGCGTCCACGGCCGACCACTCGACCCCGCGCTCGAGCTGGCCCGGAGCACGGGCAAGGTGGCAGTGTTCACCTCTGCCGAGCACGGCGTCGGTGAGCTCGCGGCCGGGCTGTCCTCCTTGGACCGCTGGTACGTGCTCGCCGAGCGGCTGGGTGAGCCGGACGAGGAGGTCCGGGTGTTGACCGGGCAGGAGGCACGGGCGGTTCAGGCCAGCGAACCGAATGTCGTGCTGATCCTCGACCGGCACCCCGCCGCCGAGGACGCGCCCTGGCCGGGCGGCGTGGCCGGCCCGTCCTTCCCCCCACCCCCTGATCCAGGAGTGAACGCATGATCGGACACGTCACCAGCGGGCCGGCCAGCCGGGATCGCGCTGACCGGATCGACGCCATCCTTGGCGAGGAGACCCGGCGCTACCCCGACGGCGCGGCCACCGGGCTGCCCCAGGCGTGGGTCGAGTGCAACCTGATCGTCAGCCACCTCGCCCTCGGCGCCACCACCCGGATCATCGCTCCCCTGCTCGCCTCGAAAAAGGCCGACCCCGGCGTGGTCGTGATCGACGACGCCGGACGGTTCGTGGTGCCGCTCGTCGGCGGGCACGGCGGTGGTGCCAACGATCTCGCCCGCCGGATCGCGGACGGCCTCGGCGCGACCGCCGTGCTGACCACCGCAACGGACTCGCGTGGCCTGGCCGCCCTCGACACCCTCGGCTGGCCCTGGTCGGGTGACGTGGCCGGGGTGACCCGGGCCATCCTCGACGGACGCCCGGTAGCGATGGTCCGGACACAGCGCTGGCCGCTGCCGCCCCTGCCGGCGAACGTGACCGCCAGCGACCCGGGCGATGAGCCGGCCGACGCGGTGGCCCAGGTGCTGGTCACCGACGCCATCGCCGACGACAGCAAGGACAACACCACGCTCCCGACGGTCGTGCTCAACCCGTCCAGCCTGGTGGCTGGCCTGGGCTGCAACCGCGGCACGTCGTCCGCCGCCCTGAAAAACCTGCTCACCAGGACCTTCGCGGAGGCCGGGCTCACGCTGGCCTCACTCGCGGCGATCACGTCCGTCGACGCGAAGGCGGACGAAGCCGGCCTGGTAGAGCTCGCGGCCGACCTCGGCGTCCCGTTCGTCACCTACGCCGCCGACACCCTGGCCACGCTCGACGTCCCGAACCCCTCCGGGCACGCACAGTCCGCGGTCGGCACGCCGAGCGTCGCCGAGGCTTCGGTGCTCGCCCACGGAGCCGCGCTGGTCGTGGAGAAGCAGCGGACGCCGGAGGCCACCTGCGCGATCGGCCGCATCCCCGCCCGCGGCAAGCTGACCGTGATCGGCCTCGGGCCCGGCTCCCGCGACCTGACCACCCCGCGCGCACAGCAGGCGATCCGGGACGCGTCCGTGGTGGTCGGCTACCGGCCCTACGTCGCGCAGGTGAAGGACCTGCTGCGGCCCGGGGTGAGGATCGCCAGCACCCCGATGGGCCAGGAGGAGGAGCGCACCGCGACGGCGATCCGGTTCGCCCGCGAAGGCAACAACGTTGCACTCGTATGCTCGGGCGACCCGGCGATCTACGCGATGGCCTCCCCCACCCTCGAACAGGGCACCGACGGCATCGACGTCGAGATCGTTCCCGGCGTGACCGCCAGCCTCGCCGCCTCCGCGATCCTGGGCGCACCGCTCGGCCACGACCACGCGACCATCTCGCTGTCCGACCTGCACACCGACTGGGACACCATCCTCAGGCGGGTGGAGGCCGCGGCCGCGTCCGACCTGGTCGCCGTCCTCTACAACCCGCGCAGCCGCACCCGACTGCACCACCTTCCCGACGCGCTCGCCCTGTTCGCCGCCCACCGCCCTGCACAGACCCCGGTAGCCGTGGTCGAGGAGGCCGACCGGCCCGACCAGAAGGTGACCCTCTCGACGCTGGCCGACTTCGACCCCGAGGTCGTGAACATGAACTCCCTCGTGGTGGTCGGTTCGTCGACCACCCGCTACCTGCCTGCCGGAGCGGGGCACACCGTCATGGTCACCCCGCGCGACTACCACTGGATGAAACCATGACCCGCACCGATCCCGCACCCCCGGCCGCGGCCGTCCCCACCACCCCGCCGCCCTTGGTGATCGCCGGCCACGGCACCCGCGTCAACGACGGAGCTGCGGCCGCAGCCACCCTGGTCGAGGCGGTGCGAGGCCTGCTTCCCGGCGTCCGGGTCGAGGCCGGCTTCGTGGAACTCACCCCACCCACGATCGATGCCGCGCTGGACACAGTGCTCGCCGACGCCTCCGCCGCCGTGGTGGTGCCGTTGATGATCGGCACCGGCGGCCATGTCCGCGAGGACATCCCTGAAGCGATCGACGCCTCCAGAGCCCGCCACCGCGACGCAACCGTCGTCTACACCCGCCACCTCGGTTCGCCGAAGCCGATGGTCGACGCCGTCCACGCCCGCATCGCGGCCGCGCGAGGTGAGTGGCCCGCCGAGGAGACCGACGTGGTGATGGTTGGACGCGGCTGCAGCGTCACCGAGGCCAACGCCGACCACGTCCGACTCTCCCGGGTGGTGTTCGAGACCGGCGGCTACCGCCAGGTGTTGTCCGCCTTCATCCAGGTCGCCCGACCGACCCTGCCGCAGATCCTGCGCCAGTACAACGCCTCCGGCAGCCGCCGGATCGTGGTGATGCCGCACTTCCTGTTCACCGGCCGCCTCGACCAATGGGTGCATCAGCAGGTCGAGGCGTTCACAGCTGATCATCCCGAGGCCGAGATCCGGGTCGCCAACGTGATCGGCCCTTGTGACGAACTCGCCCAGGTCGTGGCCCAGCGGCACATGGAGGGCGCGCTGCGCGCCCGCACCACGGCCGGGTCGCCCGTCACCGTCGCGGCCATCACCAGCCACGACCCGCTCCGGGACCGGTTTCTCAAGGTCGTCAACGAGGAATCGCTGTGACCTACGACTACGTCAAGGACGGCACCGAGATCTACCGACAGTCCTTCGCCACGATCGAAGCCGAGGCTGACCTCGACCGGGTGCCGGCCGACCTGCGGGCGGTGGCGATCCGGATGATCCACGCCAGCGGCCAGATCGACCTCCTTGACGACCTCGCCTGGTCACCCGGCCTGGCCGCGTCCGCCACCCGGGCTCTCCACCAGGGCGCACCCATCCTGTGCGACTCCCGCATGGTGGCCAGCGGGATCATCCGCTCCCGACTGCCCCGCGACAACCAGATCGTGTGCCTGCTCGGGGACCCACGACTGGACCGACTGGCGGCCGAACTCGGCACCACCAAGACCGCCGCGGCAGTGGAGTTGTGGCGTCCGCTGCTGGCCGGCGCGGTGGTGGCGATCGGTAACGCCCCGACAGCGTTGTTCCACCTGCTCGAGGTGGTCACCGCCGATTCGGACCTGGCACCGGCGGCGGTGCTCGGCATCCCGGTCGGCTTCGTCGGCGCCGCCGAGTCCAAGCAGGCCCTCGCCGAGAACAACCTCGGCCTGGACCACCTCGTCATTCACGGACGTCGCGGCGGCAGTGCGGTCACGGTTGCCGCCGTCAACGCCCTGTGTGGCACCGACGGACGAACCGGCTGACCACCGCAGCAGTCAACGACGACCGCGAACCATCGACAAGACACCATGAGCACACCGATGCAGGCACCCCGGTCACCCACCGCGGACTCACCCAGAACTTCTCGGTGGTCTCCGACCACGTCGGACCCGACCACCCTGCCGCCATCGTCGGCAAGCCACTGGTCAGAGGATGTGAAGGGACGAGTCGGCCTGTAAGCCGGATTCTGTCGCCCGTGGGCGGGTGATCATCCATCTGTGACCGCCGTTGCCGACGGCCTCCGCCTGCCGGTGCGGGCACCGACGCGGCGTGCAACCTACCCGGATGCCTCGCGCGGGCAGCGCTCCGACGGCATCCGCGGGCCGAAGCCCTTCTTGGTCTTGCTCCGGGTGGGGTTTACCGAGCCACCCCCGTCACCGAGGATGCTGGTGGTCTCTTACACCGCCGTTTCACCCTTACCCCGTTGCCGGGGCGGTCTGTTTTCTGTGGCACTGTCCCGCGGGTCACCCCGGGTGGGCGTTACCCACCACCCTGCCCTGTGGAGTCCGGACTTTCCTCGACCCCGCCACCTCACGGCCACGGAGCCGCGATCACCCGGCCGACTCGTCCGCAGGGAAGTCTACCCCGAGAAACCGACGCGCCCTTCGAGCAGGTCCACCGTCGTCAGGCGCACCGGAATGCTGCTACCCAGACTCACGGCGGCGGTGTCCGCGGCCTCCATGGGCGCTTGGATCGCCGGGCGGCCGATCTGCACCTCGCCCCGGCCGGTCTCAGCGGCCCAGCCGATCACGGTGGCGTCAAAGGACTCCCCCTCCCGGCCGGTCAGCACCAGCGCCTCGGTGAGGTTGACGATGCCCCGCTCGTAGGACGATGCCCGACGCGTGGTCGCCGCCATGGTGTCCGGCAGCCGGGGCAGCGCCTCGCGCACCCAGCCGGGCACTGGATCGTCAGCGCACACCGCCACGCAGATCTGGCTGGCATAGCGGTCGACGAGGCGGCGCAACGGTGCGGTGCAGTGGGCGTACGGAGCGTTCATCGCCCCGTGCAACGGTTGGTCGGGCGGAGCGCCGTCGAAGGCGGCGTACCCGGCGCCCCGGAACACCGTCGTGCACGCATTGAGCATGGCGGCGTGCCGGGGTTCGGCAGGCGCCAGGGTGCGGACGAACGCGGGATAGCCCGTGGCCGAGTCCCACCGAATACCCAGAGCTCGCGCGACGCGTCGGAGCCGGGCCACGGCGTCCGGCCGGATCGGTGGGAGGGTCCGCAGAATACCGACGCCGGCGTCAAGCATGAGCGATGCCGCCGCCATGCCCGTCAGCAGCGAGACCTGCGCGTTCCACTGTTCCACCGGCAGGCCCGCCCGGAAGGTGAGTTCCCAACCGGAAGCGGTGGCGCTCACCTGCTGTTCGGGTATCGGGAGGCTGACCCCGCCGCGCGCCGCCTCCCGGGCCAGCCGGAGTTCACCCACCTCCTGGAGCAGGCGCAGGGTGAGGTCGCCGGACCCGGCGTCAATGCGGTTCTGGGCCTCGCGGTAGGAGAGCTGCTCCCGGCTACGAACCCGCGCCGCCACCACCGTGGACCGTACCCGTTCACCGGAGGCGTCAAGGTCGTGAGTCCACACATGAGCGCTGCGCAGCTGGCCGGCGAGCAGGCTGGCAGCGCCCTCGGCGAGCACGGGCGGATGCAACGGCGTTCGCTCCTGGGGCGCGTACAGGGTGACGCCGCGCCGGTGGACCTCCTCGTCCAGCGGCCCGCCCGGGGCGACAAAGCCGGTCAGATCGGCAATCGCGTAATGGATGCGGTATCCGGTGCCCCGACGTTCGATGTGCACCGCCTGATCAAGATCAGTGGACGTAGCTGGGTCGATGGTGATGAAAGGCACCCCGGTCAGGTCCCGATCGGGAAACACCAGCCCGGCAGCGGCCTTCCCCGCCTCCTCGACGGCCGCCGCAGGATAGGCGTCGGGAACCTCGAGCTTGTCCCGCAGGAGCAGGTAGCCCGCCCGGATCGGCGCCGGAACCTCGTCGCTGACGCGGAGCGTCGGCCGCGGCACGTGCTACAGCCCCGACTCGTCGGTGCGGATGAGGATGCGAGTGCACTCCTCGCACCTCAGCACCTCGTCCTCAGGCGCCTCGCGGTAGCGGACCAGGTCGGAGGCATTGGCCACCAGCTGGCACCCGGTGCACCGACCCCGCTGCAGCAGCGCCGCCCCCACCCCGCCGAGCTTGGCCGCGACCCTGCCGTAGAGGTCCAGCAGTGGTGCCGGCAGGTCGGCCGCGAGCGTCGCCCTCTCGGTCTTCAACGAGGCCTGTTCCTGCTCCAGTTCGGCGAGCTTCCCCTCCCGCGCGGTGAGCACCTGGTGAAGCCTGGCCTCCAGGTCGCGCTTCTGGGTGGCGACGGCGTCAACGCCGGTCTGGGCCTCGTCGACAGCCTCCATAGCCTCGAGCTGCCGCATCTCCAGGTCACCGATGCGTCGATCGAGATTCTCGATCTCCTCAAGCATCGCACTGAGCGCCTTGGGGTCGGTCAACTGGCCGCCGTCAACGCGCCGCTGGTCCCGGTCGCGCCGTTCGCGCACCGGAACCACATCCGCCTCGGCCTTCGCTGAGGCGTCCTTGAGGTCCTCCAGCAGGGTCTCGGACTCGACCAGGCGTTCGGCCAACCGCCGACGTTCGGCCGCCAACGCCTTGGCCTCGGCGGTCTCGGCCAGCGTGTCGCGACGGTGCCGGACCTGGGCCATCGCCGTATCCACCGTCTGGAGATCCAGCAGGCGCCTCTGGTGCTCCGGGGCAGCCTTCATGGGTTCCTCCTCCTCGCTGATATCGCGCGCCACCCTACCGTCGTTTTTGCGATGATGGACCCATGACGATCCTGTACCTCGTCCGCCACGGACAGACCGAGTGGAGCCGCTCCGGCCAGCACACGTCGTACACCGATCTCGACCTGACCTCCGAGGGTGAGCAGCAGGCCCTCGGACTGCGGGAGCGCTTGGACCCCGCCGAGTTCGGCCTCGTCCTGTCCAGCCCGCGGATCCGGGCTCGTCGCACCGCCGAACTGGCAGGCTTCACCCCCGAACTCACCGAAGATCTCGCCGAATGGAACTACGGCGAGTTTGAAGGTCTCACCTCCCAGCAGATCCGGACCGAGCTGCACCCAGGATGGCGGCTGTGGTACAACGGCTGCCCCGGCGGCGAGACCGCCGATCACGTCCGGATGCGGCTGACCCGTGTGGTCCACCGTGTTCGCGAGTCCGGCGTCGACAAGGCCATCTGCTTCGGCCACGGGCATGCCTCCCGGGTGCTGGCGTTGTGCTGGCTCGATTTTCCCCTCATCTTCGGGCAGGGATTCCCCCTGGAGGTGGCCAGCATCTCGGTGCTCGGCAAGGAGAAGGAGTCCTGGGCCGTCCTCCGATGGAACGCCTGAGGCCAATCTGACTGCCATCCACCTCTCACAAGGGGCTACAATCTCGCTCACCGAAACCACGCGATAGGGATCCGCCCCCATGGCCGACAACCAGTTACAGCCTCCCCGGCTGCCGAACCGGCAATCACCCTTCTCCCCTGCCTTCATCGCGTTCATTCCCACCGACTGGGCGCCCTACAGTGAGGTTCTTCCGGCCCGGCTACCAGCCGCAGAATTCGCGGCGGTCCGCCGGGACACCGTCAGCGCCGCTTTCCCGGGCGAACGCCTGGTCGTCCCCGCCGGAGGGCTGGTCGCCCGTTCCAATGACACCGACTACCGGTTCCGCCCCCACTCAGCCTTCGCCCACCTGACCGGGCTGGGATCCGATCGGGAACCCGACGCCGTCCTGGTGCTGGACCCGGTCTTCGGGGAGGGGACCCACGATCCCGACGATGCCGAGGGACACCGGGCGATCCTGTTCTTCAAACCCCGCGCGCCCCGGACCGACCGCGAGTTCTACGCCGACGCCCGGTACGGCGAGATGTGGGTCGGGCAGCGTCCCTCGCTGGCGGAGATGCAGGCACTCACCGGGCTCGAGTGCCGACCGCTCACCGACCTTCCTGGTGTCCTGTCGGCTGCCAGCCAGACCACCGACGCCCGGATCGTCCGCGGTGTCGACGCCTCGCTCACCCAGCTCCTCGACGGGCTGCGCGGCACGGCGGGGCTGACCTTTGATGTCCAGACCGATCAGGAGTTCGAGACGATGCTGTCCGAACTCCGGTTCATCAAGGACGATTTCGAGGTCGCCGAACTGCAGCGGGCCTGTGATGACACCGCCGTCGGTTTCGCCGCGGTCGCCCGCGACCTGCCCACCGCGGTGGAACAGGGCCGCGGCGAACGGTGGTGCGAGGGGGTCTTCGCCCTCCACGCCCGCCACCGCGGCAACGATGTCGGCTACAGCAGCATCTGCGCTGCCGGGGACCACGCGAACACCCTCCACTGGATCCGTAACGACGGCAGTCTCCACAACGGGGATCTGATCCTGCTCGACATGGGGATCGAGGTCGACTCGCTCTACACCGCTGATATCACCCGGACCCTTCCGGTCAACGGGACCTTCAGTCCGGCCCAACGCCGCGTCTATGAGGCGGTGCTGGCCGCCCAGCAGGCCGGGATCGACGCTGCTCGACCCGGCGCAGCCTTCATGGATGTGCACGCGGCAGCGATCCGGGTGGTCGCCGAACACCTCCACGCCTGGGGGATTCTCCCGGTCAGTGTCGAGGAGGCACTCGACCCCGAGACCGGCGGGCACCATCGTCGGTGGATGGTGCACGGCACTTCGCACCATCTCGGCCTCGACGTGCACGACTGCGCCCAGGCGCGCCATGCCTACTACCGGGAGGGCGTCCTGCGCGAAGGTATGGTGATCACGGTGGAACCGGGCATCTACTTCAAGGCCTCCGATCTGCTGGTCCCGGCTGAACTGCGCGGAATTGGGATCCGGATCGAGGACGACATCGTCATCACCGGTGACGGGTGCCGAATCCTGTCCGACGCGCTTCCCCGCGACGCCGAAGCGGTTGAGGCCTGGATCCGGGAGGTTCAGCAGGGCTGAGCGTGGCCGCTCACCACGATCACCCCTCGCCGGACAACCGCACACGCCGACCGCTGATCTTCTACAGTGCGGCCATGGCAGAACCGACGAAGGTCTTCCTCGACGAGGACGAGATCCCCACCCACTGGTACAACGTGGTCGCTGACTTCCCCACCCCTCCTCCGCCGCCGCTGCATCCGGGAACCAAGGAACCGCTCCAGCCTGACGACCTGAGCGCGTTGTTCCCCCGGGGCCTCATCGCCCAGGAGGCGAGCCGACAACGGTGGATCGAGATCCCCGAGGCGGTGCGGGAGGTCTACAAGCTCTGGCGGCCGACGCCCCTGCACCGCGCCCACCGCCTGGAGAAGGCGCTGGGCACGACCGCCCGGATCTACTACAAGTACGAGGGTGAGTCGCCGGTCGGCTCCCACAAGACCAACTCCGCGGTGCCGCAGGCGTTCTACAACGGCGAGGAGTGCCGCACCCGGCTGACCACCGAGACCGGTGCGGGGCAGTGGGGATCAGCCCTCGCCTTCGCGACGCAGATCTTCGGGCTGTCCGGCGATGTCTGGCAGGTCCGCAACACCTATGACACCAAGCCGTACCGCCGCATCCTGATGTAGACCTTCGGGGCCACCGTGACGGCCAGCCCGTCGGACACCACGGCCGCCGGGCGGGCCCTGCGCGAGCGTTTCCCCGACACTCCGGGCAGCCTCGGCATGGCCATCTCGGAGGCCGTCGAGGTGGCGGCCGGGGACCCGAACGCCTCATACGCGCTGGGCTCGGTCCTCAACCATGTGTGCATCCACCAGAGCGTCATCGGCCTGGAGGCGATCAAGCAGCTGGAGAAGTTCGGCGAAGCGATGCCCGACTACCTCTATGCCTGCGCCGGCGGCGGCTCCAACCTGGCCGGGATCAGCTTCCCGTTCCTGCGGGAGAACCTCGCCGGACACGCCTCGGTGCAGGTGGTCGCCTGTGAACCGGCGGCCGCGCCCTCGCTGACCGAGGGCGAGTACCGCTATGACTTCGGGGACTCCTCGGGGATGACGCCGTTGCTGAAGATGTACACCTTGGGCAACGATTTCGTCCCCGACCCGGTGCACGCCGGCGGGCTGCGCTACCACGGGATGGCCCCCCTGGTGAGCCACGCGTATCACGAAGGACTGATGTCGGCGGTGGCGGTCAAGCAGCGGGAGGCCTTCGCCGCTGGTGTGCTCTTCGCCCGGGCGGAGGGCATCGTCCCGGCGTCGGAGTCATGTCACGCGCTTGCCGCCGCTTTCGACCAGGCTCGGCAGGCCGGTGCTTCCGGTAGCACCCCGGTGATCCTCATCGGCGTCTCCGGGTCGGGACAACTCGACCTGCCAGCCTACGCCGACCACCTGTCCGGATCCATGATCGACAGCTGAACCTCGACCCGATTCCACCGACGCCGGGAGAGCACGCCGCCGACGGACCCCGCGGACGGCGCGTCGGTGGTACTCGGGCCCGACCAGCGCGTATGGCTGGGCCAGCGCGACCGTCCAGGTTCAGGCTCCGTTGGAGTTCGGCTGCTCCGGCGCATCACCGGGTGCGGCCGGATCCGCCGGAGCCGGATCCGCTGCGGGTTCCTGGTCCGGCATCGGTGCAGGCGGTGCTGTCGGGATCATCGGAGGCACGCCGGGGGCCGAACCGGGCTGGCCGGCGGCCGGGCCGACCTGGCCGGGCACGGGATAGCCGTAGCCGGGGGGTGGCGCCGGATAGCCGGTCGGGTACCCGTACTGCGGTGCAGGCGGGTAGCCGGGCGGTCGTCCCGGCGTCGGAGCGAAGGCGGCAGCACCGACCGAACTGACCAGCAGTTCCCGTGCCCGAGCAGCGACCTTGTGCTCGCAGAGGATCTCGTACTTGGTGGCTACGGTCTGGCTGATCGAGGTGAAGTCGCGCCGACCCCGGCTCATCAGGTACCCCAGAACAGCGAACCCGAGCCCCACTCCGACACCGATCAGCAGGGCGGTCAACAGTTGGGTGAGAACATCACCGGGCACGAGCAGCATCATGAAGATCGCCACGATGAACCCGGTCGACAAACCGCTCATCACGCCCTCGCCCAGGACCGTCGCCCAGGTACGTCGTCCCGTCACCCGTTCCACCAGTTTCAGGTCGGTCCCCACGATGGCGAGATTGCGCACCGGAAAATCCTGGTCAGCAAGGCTGTCCACCGCCTTCTGCGCGTCGGCATAGCTGTTGAATACCCCCACCGACTGGGGATACTCCAACGTGAACAGGGGGGATTCAACCCCGCGCGGTCGTTGCATGCTCACAGGCGCTCCTCGCTGTCGTCACGCCCAACGATAACCCGCCGCCGCCCCGAGGCCCGATAGGCTGCCCCGATATGGGCACACCCGGAACTCTCAGCACGAGCATCGCCACGGTGGCCGCCCTGGCAGCTCTCAGCGGCTGCGCCGCCCCGACGCCCCCTGAGCCTCGGAATCCGGTCGCATTGACGTATTTTGGATACGCCGCCATCGCCTGCGATCTGGACGACCCGTTCGACGAGGAGGACCGCACCGACTACTCCGCCGAAGTCGCCGGCTTCACCAATGCCAACCAGGTGTGCGTCACCGCCGACATGACCGTCCTCGCCGATCGGCTGCGGGCCGCCGCTGCGCAGTACACCCCGATCTTCGCGGTGGAACCAGTGTTCTTCTCCTGGGCCGAGGGACACGGCCGGCTGCACCCGGCAGCGGAGGAGTTGTGGGGGCAGGTGATCGGTGCGGTGACCGCCAGCGGCGTCGATCCTGAGGAGCTGATCTTCTATCTCGCCGACGAACCGGAACTGCGCGGCCTTCCCACCAGGGATCTGCGACGCGCCGCCGACATGATCGGTGAGGTCTATCCGGCCGCACGGATCATGGTGATCGAGGCCTACCGCGGACCAGCAGCACCCACGATCCCCACCGAGATCGACCTGTGGGGATTCAACGCCTATGCGATCCCCGACCCCGGTGCCGAGCCGCTCTACACCGACCACCTCGACCGAGCAGCCTCTCGGCTGGCACCGCACCAGTCCCTCGTGCTCATCATGGATGCCAATTACACCCCGTACCACCGGGAGGCCGGCCTGGAGCCGGCCGATATGGCCCAGGTGGCCCAGAACTATCTCGCTCTGGCCCGCAGCCGATCCGACGTGGCGATGCTGCTCGGCTACACCTGGGCCGGCGGTATCGACTCCACCGACGAACGCGGAGTGCGGGACCTGCCGGGGATCGTGCGCCGGGCCCACGAGACCATCGGCCGCAGCATCGTCGAAGGCTGACACGCCGCTGCGGGCCCCGCCCAGACCAGCACCGATCACCCGGACGCAACCCTGGCGCGGCCCCAGCCGACCACAGCAGGACGTTCCCCGGCCACCGGTCAGGTCCTGGCCGCGTCACCGCGGGCCAGGATCGCGGCAGCAAGCTTGACGCCCGCCTCGTCCACCATCTCCTCATCGACGACGATGGCGCCCCGCGCTCCGCCATCGGCCGAGGTGGAGCGCTCATAGGCGGCCATGATTCGTCGCGCACGTTCGACATCGCCCGGGTCCGGGGTGAAGGCCGCATTGCCAGCCTCCACCTGCGCGGGGTGCAACACCCACTTGCCGTCGTACCCGAGAGCGGCCGAACCCCGGGCCGCCGCGATGAACCCGTCCACATCGCGGATGGCCACGAAAGGGCCGTCGATCGCCTGGAGGCCGTAGGCCCGCGCAGCCACGAGGATACTCATCAGAACATGATGGAACGCGTCGGCCGGGTAACCCGCCGGCTGGGCGCCGACGTTGAGACCGCCCATGCCGAGTGAGGCCATGAAATCCCCGGGACCGAAGACGAGGCTCTCCAACCGGGCCGAGGCGCCGGCAATCTCGTTGACGTGCAGGAGCCCGAGCGCATCCTCGATCTGGGCCTCAAGGCCGATCTGTCCGACCGGAAGTCCTGCGGTCTGTTCGACCTGGGTCAGCAGAAGGTCGAGCGCCCGTACCTGGTCGGCGCCGGTGCACTTCGGCAGGACGAGGGCATCGACGCGGCTACCAGCACCGCTCACCACCTCGATCACGTCAGCGTAGGTCCACGGTGTCGTCCAGTCATTGACGCGGACCGTGACGGTGGGCGCGGCGAATCCTGCCGGATCGGTCAGTGCCGCGACGATCCGGGCCCGCGACTCGGCCTTGACCGCCGGGGCGACAGCATCCTCCAGATCAAGGAAGAGCGCATCCACCCCCAACCCGCGGGCCTTGGCGATGAACCGGTCGGAGGAACCGGGGACGGCGAGAACCGTCCTCCTGACGCGTGTGTGGGTGGTCACAGCGTCACCCTAGTAGGCAGCCGCAGCCGACCTGTTGCCTTTTCCGACCTCCGGGCTTCTCAGGGACAACTGGTTGGGGCGAAGCACTCGGTGAAGGTGATGGGCCACAGATCGGTGCTGAAACCGCTGTTCGATCCGCCGTCGTCGCGCACATTGCAGTACCGGAAGGTGACCGAGCACACCGGCCCGGGCCACTGCACCGTGAGATTGCCCCGCTCAGAGGTGGACAGGTTGTTCGCCGGAGCATTGGTGCCGTAGGTCTGGGCGAAGGTCGCGCCTGACTGGATCAACGTGGACCCCTGGTAGAGCACGGTGTATCCGGGGGTATCGACGGTCACGGCCTCGATGTAGTTGCCGGACCCGCTGACGAGCGAGTCGATATCGGCGAACACGAGGATGAGGTCCTCGACCGGCTTGCTGAAGGTCAGCGTGTACTCGCGGCAGGTCTGGTTTTCCTGCGGTGGGGTTCGTGGCGGGCAGCCTCATCTCCAGATAGGTGTTGCCAGAGACGGGAATGGTCGTTCCCAGATAGGTGGAGTAGACGCCGCCGGCACCGTAGCCGCCGTCGGGACCTGTACTGAACGCGTTGTTCGGGGTAGCTGCTGTCAGGCCGCGGGCTGGTGAGGGTGACGGCGGTGCCGTTCGCGGTGGTGTAGCCGAGGGAGATGTTCCCGGTGAGGGTGCCCGACCAAGCAGGACTGGACGCTGTTCCCCCAAGGAACGGTGGTGCGCACACAACCGCTGGCCGCCAGCACTGGTGCCGCCGCGGCCAACCCCACGGCAGGAGCAGCCCAAGCAACCCCACGAGCTACGGTCCGTCGACTGACACGAGGCGCGGTCTGCGGCACGCCCTACTCCCTTCACGATTCAAGTAGTCAACAAGGAGTGTGACGACTTTCAACTGTTTGGGAAACTTCGCGCCCCCTCGTAACTTTCATGCCGGCAGGTGGAGAGGACAGCCGGTGACACGACCTCCGGGCAGGATCCGGAGGCCTGGTCACGCCCGGCTCAACCGACGTGAAGGTTGAGCTTGCGCCCGGCAAGACCACGCTTGCGGGTCGCCAACTGCTCGGCCACACCGCTGAGTGCTCGGGCGGCAGGAAGGGTGGCGTCGCTGGCCACCAGCGGCACCCCCGCATCCCCGGAACTGCTCATCGCCGGGTCGAGGGGAACCTCGGCCAGGAGCGGAACCGGATACCCGAGCCGGAGGCTCAGCGCGTCGGCGACCCGCTGTCCCCCGCCGGACCCGAAGAGCTCGACCCGGTGCGACTGGTCGCAGTGCGGGCACACCGTCTCCAGGTAGGCCATGTTCTCCACGACCCCGATCACCTTCTGCTCGACCATGGAGGCCATCGTCCCTGCGCGCTCGGCCACCTCGGCGGCCGCCTGCTGCGGGGTCGTCACGACGAGCACCTCGGCGTTGGGCAGCTTCGCTCCCAGGCTCATGGCGACATCGCCGGTGCCCGGGGGCAGATCGACGAGCAGGAAATCGAGATCGCCCCAGTAGACGTCCGCGAGGAACTGCTGGAGCGCCCGGTCCAGGATGGGGCCGCGCCAGGCGATGACCTGGTCGCGGGACTGCTTGAGCATGCCGATCGAGATGGCTTTGAGCCCGTCGACGACCACCGGCAGGATCATGTCGTCGATGCCAGTGACGTCGGCGTCGGCGATGCCCAGCATCGGCGGAATCGAGTGACCGTAGATATCGGCATCGAGCACCCCGACGGTCCGGCCCTGCTCCTGCAGCGCCTTGGCCAGATTGACCGTCACCGAGGACTTGCCGACCCCGCCCTTGCCGGAGGCGACCAGGATCACCTGGGTCAGGTTGCCGTCGGCCGCGAACGGGATCTCCCGCTCGGTCACCCCGCCGCGCAGGTTCTTCTTGAGCTCGGCGCGCTGCTCATCCGACATCACCCCGAGTTCGAGGTCGAGTGCGGTGATCCCCTCGACCTGTTGAACCGCCTGGCGCACATCGTGGTCGATGGTGTTCTTCAGCGGACATCCAGCAATGGTCAGCAGCACCGTGACCGCGGCCCGCCCGTCCGCATCGACCTCAACCGAGTCGACCATCCCCAATTCGGTGATGGGTCGGCGAATCTCGGGGTCGATCACGGTGGCCAGTGCGACCTGGACGGCAGCGATCAGGGGCTCAGCAGACATGGCCCGGAGTTTACCGAGTCGCGCCGGGTTCGTCCGACCCTTCGGCATCCTCGGCATCGGTCCGGTCGAGTTCCTCGAGCAGGTCCCGCAGTTCGGCGCGCAGGAAATCCCGGGTCGGCATCTCGTTGATCCGGTTGCGCAGGGCGGCGATCTCTCGGGCCAGGAAGTCCATGTCGGCTCGCGACTGGGCGGCGACTTCACGGTCCCGCTCGATGCTGACCCGGTCACGGGCCTCCTGACGGTTCTGTGCCAGGAGGATGAGCGGGGCGGCGTAGGAGGCCTGCAGGGACAGCAGCAGGGTCAGGAAGATGAAGGGGAACGCGTCGTTGAGGATCTGCGGCGCGACCATGTTGATGACGATCCAGAAGACGACAAAGACCGTCATCCAGAACAGGAAGCTCGCCGTGCCCATGAAGCGCGCAAAACTCTCCGCGAAAGCACCGAAGGCGTCCTCGGGCAGCCGGACCCGGGGCAGCCAGGTGGTCCGGCGGCCGGGTGTGTTGAGCCGATCAGTCGTGCGTGCCATGGTTCACCCCTGCAGCAAGTTGGAGTCCCCGCCAGTCGTCGGGAAGGATGTGGTCAAGGACGTCGTCCACCGTGACAGCACCGAGCAGCCGGCCGTCATCGTCGACAACCGGGGCGCACACAAAGTCGTAGGTCGCGAAGTAGCGGCTCACCAGGGCGACGTCGGTGTCCGGTGGGAGCGGCTCGATGGCGGCGTCGAAGAGTTCGGCCGCCAAGGTCGACGGTGGTTCCCGGAGCAGCCGCTGGATGTGAACTGCGCCGAGGTAACGACCGGTCGGGGTGTCAAGCGGAGGTCGACACACGAACGTCAGCGCGGCCAGTGCCGGGGTGATCTCCTCGGCCCGAACCAGGGCGAGACACTCCGCCACCGTCGCGTCAGGCCCGACGACGATCGGCTCGGGGGTCATCAGACCTCCCGCCGTCGCGGGGGCGTAGGAGAGCAGGGCGCGCACATCCTGGGCATCATCGGGTTCCATCCGCTGCAGCAGGGTCTCGGCCATCTCGGGGGTCAGCTCGGCGATCAGGTCGGCGGCGTCATCGGGGTCCATCTCCTCGAGGATGTCGGCGGCACGCTCGGTGTCGAGCGCGCTGAGCACGATGACCTGCTCGGCCTCGGGAAGCTCCTCCATCGCCTCGGCGAGAACGTCGTCCTCGAGAGCGTCGATCACCCGGCGGCGCCGCTCGGGAGCCAGATCGTGCAACTCGCGGGCCACATCGGCCGGTTTCATGTCGACGAGGCGGGCGAGCAACTGCTCGGTGCCCTGCGCTCCGGAGGAGAACACATCGGGAACATCGCGCCAGTCGACGATGACGACGTGACCGCGGACGAACGGCCGCCGGCCCGTGGTCTCCCGCAGCGCCACCCGAACCACCTCCCAGGCCCGGGTCCGGGTCTGGGCGATGGCGACGTCGAAAATCGAGGCGGCGGGCTGATCCGGGCGGCTGACCCGTCGGTCGAACAGGTCGGCGATGACCAGGTGCTCATGCTCCCGGCGGGCGAAGGCCACCGTGTTCACCGCCCCGGAGATGATCACCTGCTGGGCGTCGACCGCGTGGACGCGCTGCATGGGCAGGTACACCCGACGCAGGCGCAACAGTTCGATGACCAGGCCCTTCACATGCGGCGGCCGCGCCGACGTCCGGTTCTGGATGACGACATCGCGAACCTTGCCCACCTGGTCGCCGCTGGCGTCCAGGACGGGCAAGCCCTTGATGCGGGAGACGAAGACCGTGGTCGCACTGGCGTTCACGACCGCAGGGTACCGCGTCAGGTCGACTCGGGATCGAAGGCGACCACCGGCGCCTCGACCACGTCATCGCCCGGCTCGGGGCCGGCAGGGCTGGCTTCTGCGGCCGTCGTGGCCTCCTCGACTGAGGAACGCACCAGCGTCCCGGCATCCACCGCGTCGTCGCGGAGCTGGCGCAGATCGGCCACCTCGTCGCCGCTGAGAAGGTGCCGGGAGATGAGCGAGCGAGGGTTCAGATCCGACAACCGGATGTCGTCAAACTCGGGACCGAGCTCGGCGCGCAACTGCCCACGGGCATCATTGCCGACCTGGCGCAGGTAGGCGATGACGCGCGCCGCCTTGCGCGCGAACTCGGGCAGGCGTTCAGGTCCGAAGAAGATGATCGCCATCGCCGCGATGATGACGATCTCCACCATGTTGAACCCGCCCATGGCGCCGTTGCCTCACAGTCCTGCGTCGGTGAGCACCTGCACGAACGTCTGCGCCTCCTGCGCCGAGGCGGGCTTGAGCGGCCGACGGAGCACCGCCGGGGAGAAGCCGCGCGCTGCGAGACCAGCCTTGACCAGCATGCAGCCCTGGGTGGCGAAGACCGCGGTGTAGACCGGGAGTAGCTGCCGGTAACCAGTGACCGCTCCGGCCTGGTCGCCGGCCAGCAGCAGGGCGATCCAGTCCTTGGTGAGCGCGCCGGTGAAGTGCGTCGACGTCCCGACCACCCCGGTCGCGCCCACCGCCATCAACGGGAGAGTCATCGCGTCGTCCCCGGCGTAATAGGCCAGATCGGTGGCGGCCAGCACCCGCGCCGAGCTCACCACATCACCCTTGGCATCCTTGACCGCCACGATCCGGGGATGGCCGGCCAGCGCGATGAGCGCCTCCTCCGGGATCGGAACCCCACTGCGGCCCGGGATGTCGTAGAGCATCACCGGCAGGTCGGTCGCATCAGCCACCAGCGCGAAATGCTCGACGAGTGCATTCGCGGGAGGCTTGCTGTAGTACGGGGTGACCACGAGCAGTCCGTCGGCCTCCGCCTCGACGGCATCGCGGCCGCGCGCAATCGTCGCGGCGGTCTCGTTGGTGCCGATCCCGGCGATGATCTGGGCGCGGTCCCCCACCTCGGCCTTCACCGCGCGGAGCAGCGCGAGCTTCTCGGCATCGCTGGTGGTCGGGGATTCCCCGGTGGTCCCGTTGATGACCAGGGCGTCGTTGCGCTGCACGTCGACGAGGAAGGCCGCCAGCCGTCGGGCCTCATCCAGATCGAGGGAGCCGTCAGGCGTGAACGGCGTCACCATGGCCGTGATGAGGCGTCCGAAAGGTTGGAGCATGGCTCAAGTTTAAGGGCAACGTGTCCTAGGCTGTCAGCCGTGAACCCACAGTCGAGAGCACCTCAGCACCTGTCTTTCGAAGACCTGGCCGGATTTGCCGACGCGTTCGCGCCCGAGACCGACCACGCCGCCGCCGCGCGGACCGCCACCGCCTCCCTCGGCCTCACTGCCGTCACCCCCGGCACCGCGACCCTCATCACCCTGCTGGCCCGCAGTATCGGGGCGACCGCTGCGGTGGAGATCGGCACCGGAGCCGGTGTCGCGAGCCTGGCGCTCCTCGCCGGGCTACGCGCCGGCGGGGTGCTGACCAGCATCGATCTGGAGGCGGAACACCAAGCGGCCGCCCGGGCCGTGTTCACCGGGGCCGGGATCGCGACCCGCCGGGCCAGGCTCATCGCCGGGCCCGCGCTCACCGTCCTGCCCAAGCTCAGCGACGGAGCCTACGATCTGGTCCTGATCGACGGCGACCCGCTCGAATACGTCGAGTACGTCGAGCAGGCGGCCCGGTTGCTGCGTCGCGGCGGGCTACTGCTGCTCTACCACGCCTTCGCTCAGGGGACGGTGGCCGATGAGACCTGCGAGGACGACGAGACCGTCATCATCCGCGAGTCGCTGGAGGCCGCGGCGGCGATGGAGGAGTTCGCCCCGGTGATCGTGCCGGTGGGCGACGGCCTGCTGGTCGCCCACCGCTGCTGATCACTCAGAACCCGACGCGGCCGTTCTTGCTGACGACCGTGATCCCCGAATCGGAGACGTAGTAGCCGCGCGCCAGATCGGCCTCACGGTTCACGCCGACCTCGGCACCGTCCTCCACGACGACGTTCTTGTCGAGGATCGCGCGACGGATCACCGCGTTGCGACCGATCTGCACCCCGTGGAAGATGATCGACTCCTCCACCTTGGCCCACTTGTCCACCACCACGTTCGGCGACAGCACCGAACGGTCGACATCGCCGCCGGAGATGATGCACCCCGAGCTGACGATCGAGTCCTCGGCGGTACCCCGCAGGGTGAACTTGGCCCCCGGAGCCTGGATCTGGCGGGTGAAGATGCTCCACTCGCGGTTGTAGAGGCTGAAGTCCGGCTCGACGCTGACGAGGTCCATGTGCGCAGCATGGTAGGCGTCGATGGTTCCGACGTCACGCCAGTAGTTGCGGTCCCGCTCCGATGATCCGGGCACATCGTTCAAGGTGAAGTCGTAGACCAGAGCGGTGCCCTTGTTCACGAAGAACGGGACGATGTTGCCGCCCATGTCGTGCTTGCTGGCGTCGTCCTCCGCGTCGGCCCGCAGGCACTCGACGAACGCCTTGGCGGTGAAGATGTAGTTGCCCATCGAGGCGAACGACTCCTCGGGGCTGTCCGGCAGTCCGGGCGGGTCGGCGGGCTTCTCCAGGAACGCCTCGATCTTGTTGTCCGCGCCGGCGTCGATGATGCCGAAGGCCGAGGCCTCGGACCGGGGCACCCGGATACCGGCCACCGTGCACTCGGCTCCCGCCTCGATGTGGGCCTTCAGCATCGCACTGACATCCATCCGGTAGATGTTGTCGGCCCCGAACACCACCACGTAGTCAGGGTCCTCATCGCTGATGAGGTTCATCGACTGGAAAATGGCGTCCGCACTGCCCTGGTACCACTGCTTGCCGGTCCGCTGCTGTGCCGGCACCGAGGTCACATAACTGCCCAGCAAGGTCGACATCCGCCAGGTCCGGGCGATGTGGCGATCCAGAGAATGGGACTTGTACTGGGTGAGTACCGCGATCTTCGTCAAACCTGAGTTGGCCAGGTTGGACAGGACGAAATCGATGAGGCGATAACTCCCCCCGAAGGGGACGGCAGGCTTGGCCCGGTCGGCGGTGAGAGGCATCAGACGCTTGCCTTCCCCGCCGGCCAGGACGATCGACAGGACGTTCGGTCGACTCGGCATGGCATGAACCTACTTCCTCGCCAGCCTCCGCGCATCCCCCGACCGGATCTTGTCTCGCCTCCGCCCGATCCTGGGCGCGGCGCCCCGCGGTTCTGGCCCCAGGAACGCTGCCAGTGTGCAACCATCAGCCCCATGCGTGTTTCGATCCTGACCCGTGAGTACCCGCCGTTCATCTACGGGGGCGCCGGTGTCCATGTCGGGCAACTGGTGCCCCAGTTGGAGAAATTCACCGACAGCGTCGACGTCCAGGCGATGGGGGAGCCCCGCGAGGGTGCGACGGCGCATGCGGAGGACTGGCCGCAGGGCGCCAACGCGGCACTGAGAACCGTCGGTGCCGACGTCTCGATGGCCGCCGCGATCCCCGAGGTCGACGTCGTCCATGCGCACACCTGGTACGCCCAGTTCGCCGGAATTCTCGCCGCCCAGTTGCAGGACATCCCGCTGGTGGTCACCGCCCACAGCCTGGAACCCGACCGGCCGTGGAAGATCGAACAGCTGGGTGGCGGATACCGGCTCAGCTCCTGGATCGAGAAGACCGCCTACGAGAACGCCGATGCCGTGATCGCGGTGTCCGAGGCGATGATCAGCAACATCCAGAAGGCCTACCCGTTCGTCGAGACCGAGCGCATCCATGTGGTCAAGAACGGCATCGACACCGACGAGTTCCGGCCCGACCACGACACCTCGGTGCTCGAGCAGCTCGGGGTTCCCCTCGACGGGCCCCTGGTGGTCTTCGTGGGACGCATCACCCGGCAGAAGGGGCTGGTCCATCTGGTGCGGGCGGCGCGGGAGTTCGACCCGGACGTGACCCTGGCGCTTCTCGCTGGAGCACCGGACACGCCCGAGATCGCCGAGGAGTTCAACCTCGCCTTCGCCGACCTTCACCAATCACGGCCGGGCCGGGTGTTCTGGGTGCAGGAGATGCTGCCCCGCGAGCAGGTGCGCCAGGTTCTCACCGCCGCCGACATCTTCGCCTGCCCGTCGGTCTACGAACCGCTGGGCATCGTCAACCTCGAGGCGATGGCCTGCGAGACGGCAGTGGTCGCCTCAGCGGTCGGAGGGATCCCCGAGGTGGTCGTCGACGAGGTCACCGGACTGCTGGTCCCCTACGACCCCGCGCACGCTGACGACGACGCTGCGGTGACCGCCTTCGAGCAGGACCTCGCGGCGAAGGTCAACGCCCTGGCCCGCGATCTCGACCGTGCCCACGCGATGGGGCGCGCGGGGCGCCAACGCTGCATCGACGAGTTCTCCTGGGAGAAGATCGCCCAGGAGACGGTCGCGGTCTATCGCGCCGCCGCCGAACGCCACCGCTCCTGAACCGACCGCGCCCCCGGGACTTCAGCAGTCCGGGGGCGCCGTCACGGTCGCAGGCTGGCTAGCCGACCACCGCCTTGAGCGCCTCCAGCAGCTCCGCGGCCTCGGTCGCGTTCATCTCGATCACCAGGCGCCCTCCCCCATCGGCAGGGATGCGCATCGCGATCACGCGTGACTCCTTCGCGACCTCGATCGGGCCCTCACCGGTGCGAGGCTTCATTGCTGCCATGGTTATCCCTCTTTCGGTTGTTCCGCGGACGTCTCCGGGACCATTATCGCAGACCGAACCATCGATTC
Source organism: Propioniciclava sp. (assembly GCA_047973315.1). Lineage (GTDB taxonomy): Bacteria > Actinomycetota > Actinomycetes > Propionibacteriales > Propionibacteriaceae > Propioniciclava. The sequence continues at coordinate 10,075 of JBKEBV010000063.1, read as the reverse complement.
CGGCGAACCCTTCCCCGGGGGACCCCACGGATCGAGCTGCCAGCAGACCCGGGCGAGCAGCTCCTCAACCTGGTCGGGGGAGTAACCGCGCGCCACCGTCGCGAACTCGACGCGGGCGATGTCGGTGGCGGTGAGGTCACCATCGGGCAGGTCCGGATAGGGCTGGTCCCGCTGGGTGGGGGGCAGCTGTCCCAGCCGTCCGCTGGCCACCACGGCACCGAGCCCGAGAACGACCACGACGCAGAACCACAGCAGCCACACCATCGTTCACCGCACCTGGTGCCCGGCGATGATCGAGAGCGTCTCGGCCACGCTGTCGGTGACGTGCAGGCGATCAAGATCATCGGCGCCGACGTAGCCACCGTCCTCCAGCAGTGATGTCCGCAACCAGTCGAGCAGCCCCCGCCAGTAGGTCGACCCGAACAGCACCACCGGGAAGGAGGTCATCTTCCGGGTCTGGACCAGCGTCAACGACTCGAACAACTCATCCAGGGTTCCGAAACCGCCAGGCATCACCACGAAGCCCTGGGCATATTTGAGGAACATCACCTTGCGTACGAAGAAGTAGCGGAAGTTGATGCCCAGCGTGACGTACCGGTTGAGCTTGTCCTCGTGAGGGAGCTCGATCCCGAGACCCACCGAGACGCCGCCGGTGTCAGCCGCACCACGATTCGCCGCCTCCATGATCCCGGGACCGCCGCCGGTGATGGTGGCATAACCGGCATCGGCGAGCGCACGGCCGAGATCAACCGCTGCGGCGTACATCGGGTGATCCCTGGGCGTGCGCGCCGAGCCGAACACACTCACCGCCGGCCCGAGCTCAGCCAGCGTGCCGAATCCCTCGACGAACTCGGACTGGATTCGCAGGACCCGCCACGGATCGGCGTGGACCCAGTCGCCAGCCCCCCGGGCCTGGAGCAGGCGTTGGTCGGTGGTGGTCGACTGCACCTGGTCGGCCCGGCGGATCACCGGACCCTGCTGACGCGTCCCCCTCGGTTTCCTGCCCACGAGGTCAGCCTAACCAGCGCATCAGCGCTTCGTGACAGTCGTGGAGGTCGGACACCGGGCAGCACTCGTCATCGGCGTGGGCCTTGCCCGGGTCGGCGGGCCCGAAATTGACCGCCGGCACACCGGACTCGGCGAACCGGGCGACATCGGTCCAGCCGAACTTGGCCCGGGGCACCCCCCCGACCGCGGCCACGAACTCCCTCGCAGCCGGGCGGTCCAGCCCCGGGCGGGCTGCCGGGGCGGCGTCGGTCACGACGAGGTCATGGCCCGGGAACAGAGCGCGGCAGTGGCTGATGGCCTCCTCGATGGTCCGGTCGGGCGCGAACCTGAAGTTGATGGTGACGGTGCAGGTGTCCGGCACGACGTTGCCGGCGATGCCGCCGCTGATCGCGACCGCGTTCAGCCCCTCGCGGTACTCAAGGCCGTCGACCTCGACAACCCGCGGCCGGTGATCGGCGAGGATCTGGAGCACCCGGCCAGCATCGTGGATCGCGTTGTGCCCCAACCAACTCCGGGCCGAGTGGGCGGCGGTGCCGCGCGTGGTGATGGCGAACCGCAGCGTTCCCTGACAGCCACCTTCGACCACGGCCCCCGTCGGTTCCATCAGCAGCGCGAAGTCGGCCGCCAGCAGGTCGGGTCGGGTCCGGCCGAGCCGACCCAGACCGTTCTTGTCGGACTCGACCTCCTCATGGTCGTAGAAGATCCAGGTGACATCATGGCGCGGCCGGCTCAGCCGCGCGGCTGCGCTCAACGCCACCGCGACCCCGCCCTTCATGTCTGCGGCACCGCGGCCGACGATCATGTCTGCCTCCCGGCGTGCGGGCAGATTGTCCGCCACCGGCACCGTGTCCAGATGCCCGGCGATGACGACCCGGGTGGGCCGTCCGAGCCGGGTCCGGGCCACCACGGCATCGCCGTCGCGGATCACCTCAAGGTGTCCGACCCGAACCAGGGCGGCTTCGACGGCATCCGCGAGCGGACCCTCCCGGCCGCTGACCGACTCGATGTCGACCAGCGTCTGCAAGAGGTCGGCGAGATCGCCCCCCAGATCCAGGACCATGACGCTCAGCCTACGCCGCCGGGCGACGACAGCGACCCGGGATGGCATCATGGCAGGTGGCCGATTCCGCAAGGAGGAACGATGCAGGACGATCCTCGCCCCGAGGGCATCGACGGCGGCGACCCCGTCGAACCTGATCCATGGTCCGCGCCCGAGCCCAGGGTGCCGGAGGAAGGGGACCATCCGGACGCGCCGGGCGGCCCGGGCGAGCCGACTCAGGTCATCGGGCGGGTCCAGGATCCTGACGCGGCCAATCTCTTCCCCGGCAATCCGGCCACCGAACCCACCGTGTTCCTGCCGCCGATGGGCGACGAGCCCAGCGGGACTGCGCTGCCCACGGCCGTGATTCCGCCGCTGGACAATCCATATGGCGCGACCGACCCCGCCCATCCGTACACGCCGATCCCTCCGCAGGAGCCCGACGATCCGCCCACCGCACCCGCGGCGGACGAGGCGCCGGCGGCTAAACCGCGGCGGAATCGTCGCCTCGGGTGGATCGCTCTCGCCGTCGTCCTCGCTGTCGCGCTCGCCGTCGGCGGCTGGCTGTGGTGGGACGCGACCCAGAAGGCCCAGCGGGAAGAGGCGATCATCCAGACGGCGACCGCCTATCTCGCCGCCATCGCCGATGCCGACGCCGCCGCGGCCCTGGCGACCCTGCACCAGCCGCCGACGGACACCACCTTGATCACCGACGAGGTCCTCAGCGCGTCGCAGGAGGCGGCAGCACTCACCCAGCCGGCGCACGCCGACCTCACCGTTGACGGCACCACCGCCACCATCGCGGTGAGCTACCTCCTGGGCGAGGAACCCGTCGAGCTGAACCTCGCCCTCGTCGGCGATGGCCGCACCGAGTGGGGCATCACCAACGGCCTGAGCGTTCTGGCACTCACCGAGACCACAGCCGTCACGGTGAACGGTGCCGAGGTCGCCGAGCCCGAATACCCGGTGCTCCCCGGCACCTACACCGCCGCACCGACCTCGGATCTGCTTCAACTCAAGGGAACAACCACCGCGACAATCACCAACCCGGAGGACGTCGCGGCGCCGCTGGCGCCGGAGTATGCCTTCACCAAGGACGGGATCAAGCGTCTCCGCGCGGTCGTGGAGAAGCGGTTCGACCAGTGCCTGGACAGCCATGACTCCATGCCTGAGGGCTGCCCCTTCGGCGTGAACCCGGGCAACGCGAAGGTCAAGGAGGGAACGGTCAAGTTCACGCTCAACAACAACCCCTGGAAGGGGTTCACCCCCGCCTTCGATCCGGCTGCCATGACGGCCAGCGGAAGCTTCACAATCGACATCACCGCCGGTGCCACGGCCACCACCGCCGAAGGGCTGACCGGATACGGGACCATCAAGGTGAAGGATGAGCGGGGTTGGCGGGTCGATCTCAGCCAGGACCCGCTGACGGTCACCTGGTTCTGAGCGGCCTCAGCGCGACCACGGCTCAGGCCCCGGTAGGCTGCTTGTCATGACGGACACCACTTCCCCCGACCGTTCCGCGTGGGGCTGGGGCCTCGCCACTGCGACTGAGGAAGGAACCGTCCTCGACGTTTGGTTCCCCGAGCCGCAGTTGGGGGCCGCTCCCGCGACCGTGGCGCCTGCCGACCTGTTGGCCGCCGAAGGTGAGGATCCTGAGCGCGGCGTGGTTCTCCGCACAGTACTGACGACCATCGATCTCGACGCGGCACCGGCCAGCACCGCCGACGCCTATCTGCGCCTTCACCTGCTCTCGACCCGCCTCTGCGCTCCCCGCACCCTCAACCTCGACGGGCTCTTCGGGGTTCTGCCCAATGTCGTGTGGACCTCTGCCGGCCCCTGTGCCGTCGACGGTTTCGCGCAGGTCCGCGCGCGCCTGAGGCGCAGCCGCGGACACCTCACCGTCTTCGGTGTGGACAAGTTCCCGCGAATGGTTGACTACGTCCTCCCGGTGGGCGTCCGGATCGCCGATGCTGATCGGGTCCGGCTGGGAGCCCACCTGGCCGAGGGAACCACGGTCATGCACGAGGGCTTCGTCAATTTCAATGCCGGAACGCTCGGATCCTCGATGGTCGAGGGACGCATCTCGGCCGGGGTGGTCGTCGGTGACGGCACCGATGTCGGCGGCGGCGCATCGATCATGGGCACCCTGTCCGGCGGCGGCAAGGAGCAGATCTCCGTCGGTGAACGCTGCCTGCTGGGAGCGAACTCGGGCCTGGGTATCTCCTTGGGCGACGACTGTGTGATCGAGGCCGGTCTCTACGTCACGGCCGGCACCAAGGTTCAACTCCCGGACGGCTCGGTGGCCAAGGCCGCCGCGCTGTCGGGCAATGACGGGCTGCTCTTCTACCGGGACTCGGTGACAGGCACGGTGCTGGCGCGCCCCCGCCAGGGCGACGGCGTCGCCCTGAACGCGGCCCTGCACGCGAACTGAACCGGTGCGCACCCTCGGCCGGGTGATCATCGCTCTGGTGATCACCGGCGTCATCGCCGGAAGCGTGACCGCTGGCCTCATCGCCTGGTACCGCTACACCAAGGCGCCGCTCCCGCTGGTCGACCAGTGCGTGGCCCGCGTCCAGGAACGGGATGTGGGCCTCGACATCGAACAGACCCGCAACGCCTCGATCATCGTCGGCGTCGCCACTCAACGGGATCTCGCGCCGCGGGCCTCGACGATCGCCCTGACCACGGCCTACCAGGAGTCGGGCATCCGCAACCTCGACCACGGCGACCGCGACTCCTTGGGACTGTTCCAGCAGCGGCCGTCGCAAGGCTGGGGGACGCCGGAGGAGATCATGAATCCCTACTATTCCGCCGGCGCCTTCTATGACGTGCTGGTGACGGTGCCCGACTGGGACACCGGCGATATCAACGATGTCGCCCAGACAGTGCAACGATCCGGCTTCCCGGACGCCTACGCCAAGCATGTCGAGAATGCCCGCCGGATGGCGAGTGCGCTGACCGGCCAGACGCCGGCATCCTTCTCCTGTGTGGTCAGGAACCCGCCCGCCGGCGATCCGGCCGGCCTGGAGCAGTTCCTGCAGCGGACGCTGCCGGAGGAGGTCGCCGTCAGCCGCGGATCCTCGTCGGTGACGATCGAGGCACCCGACAACCGGACGGCGTGGTCGGCGGCCCACATCGCCCTCGCGCAGGTCGGCTATTACGGCGTGAACGGCGTCACCATCGGTGAGCGCAGCTGGACCCACAGCAGCACAGAGGTGGCCCGCTGGCAGGGCACCGAGACCAATGCCACCACCGTGGAGGTGAGCTTCGACGCCGCCCCCGCCCCCGATACCACCCCTTCCTGAAGCCTGCTGGAGGATTCGGATACGCGCCGGGACGGCTCAGAAGCCGATGGCGGCCGTGAGCCGGGCCGCTTGGGCGTCGGTCAGGTTGGACTCGATGAGCGTGGCATCGGCGACCACGTCCTTGACCCGGTCGACCACCGCGCTGTCGCTGAGGAGGAAGAGCGCCGAGGTTCCCTCGGTCACCTCACCTCGGACCTTGGCGATGAAGTCATCATCGATGCCGACATCGGACAGGGCACCGACGATCGCCCCGGTGGCGGCGCCGATGATCGCTCCCAGCAGCGGGATCAGGAAGATCAGGCCGAACAGCAGGCCCCAGAAGCTCCCACCCAGCGCGCCGGCTCCGGTGAGATTGGTCGACTGGTGGGTCTTCGGCTGCTTGGCGCCCACGGCCCAGGTGACGACCGCCGCATCCTCGATCTGGATGAGTTCCTGCTTGGCACGGTTGAACAGCTCGGTCTCGGCGGCAGCGGCACCGTCCGCGGTGGGAAACTTCCATACAGTCAGGGTTGACATGTTCTGTCCTCTCAACGGGGTTGCTGACAGAGCCACGGTAGCGAAGAGGATTCGCGACCACGAGAGATTTCCGCAACGTCGTTATTGCGGGCTCCCCGGGGATTCTCCCCGCAACCGGGCTGCCGCCGCGTCGATCCGCTCATCCGGTGCGGTGAGCGCAACGCGGACGTGCTGGGCCCCGGCCCGGCCGTAGAAGTCGCCGGGGGCGGCGAGGATCCCACGATCAGCGAGCCAGTCGAGAGTCAGCCGGCAGTCCTCACCGCGGGTGGCCCACAGGTACAGCGACCCCTGGGAGTGGTCGATCCTGAATCCGGCCGCCTCCAGCGCGGGGCGGAGGACGTCTCGACGGCTCCGATACCGGTCGCATTGCTCGGCGACGTGCGCCTGGTCACCGAGCAACGCGACCATGGCTTCCTGGACCGGACCCGGCACCATCAGTCCGGAGTGTTTCCTGACCGCGAGCAGTTCGCCGATGAGCGCGGGGTCTCCGGCGAGAAACCCGGCGCGGTAGCCAGCGACGTTCGACCGTTTGGACAGCGAGAAGGCCGCGATGATCCCGTCGAGGGAGCCGCCGTTGACGTCCGGGTTGAGGACCGACACGACCGGGGCGTCCCAAGCGAATTCGCCGTAGCACTCATCGGCCACCAGCACCGCACCGGCGGCCCGGGTCGCGGCGACCCAGGCGCGCAGTGTGTCCCGGTCGAGGATCGCGCCGTGCGGGTTCGCCGGCGAGTTGATCCACACCAGCGACGGCCCCGCCGCGGCCGCCTGCTGCGGATCATCGGTGGCCAGGACGCGTGCCCCGACCAGGCGCGCGCCCACCTCGTAGGTGGGATAGGCCGTCGTGGGGATCACCACCAGGTCCGCAGCGCCCAGACCGAGCTGCAGGGGAAGGTGAGCCACGAGTTCTTTGGTCCCGACGACCGGGAGCACGCAGGCGTCCTCGAGCGGGACGCTGTCCCAGCGACTCACCAGGTAGGACCGGATGGCGGCCCGGAGTTCGGGGGTTCCCCAGACCGTCGGATAACCCGCCCAGGCTGACGCGGCACCGGACAGGGCGGCGGTGGCGATCGGTGGCACCGGATCGACCGGGGTTCCCACCGAGAGGTCGCAGACGCCGTCGGCGTGCTCACGGGCCCGTCGCCGGGCGGCGGCGATCGTGTCCCACGGAAAGTCGGGCAGCCGGCCCGAGAGTCCGACGCTCACTCCGCAGCCGGCGGCAGCGCCTCCACGACCGGGTGGTCGGCGTCGATCTTGCCCTGACGGGCCGCGCCCCCGGGTGATCCGATGGTGTCGAAGAACTTGACGTTCACGTCGTAGTAGATCGCCTGATCGGTCGGGACGTCGTCCTCGTAGTAGATCGCCTCCACCGGGCAGACGGGCTCGCAGGCACCGCAGTCAACGCACTCATCCGGGTGGATGTACAGCATGCGATTACCCTCATAGATGCAGTCGACCGGACACTCCTCGACGCACGCGAGGTCCTTGACATCGACGCAGGGCTGGGTGATCACATAGGTCATGAATGCCGCTCCTCGAACAGGGCTCCCAACAAGACAGAGCCACTGTACAACCGACTGGAGGTCTCCTGGTGCACGATCCCGCCGACGCGCTGCAGCGTGTCACCCCACCGCTGAGGACGGGCGAACGCGTCAGTCTCCAGACCCGCGCGGCAGGGGCGGCGCACGACGCTCTGGGCTACATCACCGCACTCACCGAGCAGACGGTGCGGCTGGTCGACCGGCGCGGGACCGAACACATCATCGACCGCGCCACCGTGGTGGGAGTCCGCCGCATCCCGGTGGCCCGGGGACGCAATCCACTCACCACCCCACCCGGCCTGCTCGACGACCTCGCCGCGCGGGCGGGCGCCATCGGTGAACCCTGGGTGGTCCGCCTCAGCGCACTGCTGGCCGGCCTGCCGGCACCCACCGCAGTGCCCGCATGGGGGCCGAGTGCGACCATCGCCGGCGTCGATGTCCGGGTCGAGGGCGAATGGGTGACGCTCGCGGACGGATCGGCGACGGTCTGGGTCGCTGCGGGATGGTGGGCGACCCGCCAAGGCGCCCGCAGCATGCAGGTCCGCACCACCGATCCCCGCACCCGGGAGCGCCTCGCGGCTGCCGGGTTCACCGCTGTGGGAGCGCCCTGAGATCCGCGCTCCCCTAACGTTCGATGCGGTCGGCGCGCGCGTTCGGGTTGGTGCAGACGACCGGGGTGAGCGAGTTGTAGGTCCAGGTGAACGGCTCGGTCCGCACCAGCTTGCCCTTCTGATAGAAGAGCCGCTTGTAGTCGACGGTGAACCCCGTCATGGCCGACTGCGGGCTGCAGACCGCCGAGTCGTCATGAATGGTCGCCCCGCCGGAACGGAAGTTGCTCCGCTCCGGCTCGGTTGCCTTGATGTCGTAGATCTTGGTCGACCAGATGCGCACGGTGACCTTGCCGGTGCCCCCCACCGGCGGATCGTTGGTGAAGGCCTGGATCACCACCCCGTGGTCGGTGTTGTTGCGGAACTTCATGTCGACGGAGTAGTAATCCAGCGTCGCCTCACGACCCATCGGGTACCGGCTGAAGTACAGCGAATGGGGCTTGTGGTAAATGTCCTCCAGGCCGGCGAAGAAGATCGCGTTGAACAGTGTGGTGGTGGTCTGGGAGATGCCACCCCCCATCCGCTGCACGACCCGACCGCCGTCGATGGCGCCGCCGGCCATCCAGCCGTTGGCGAGGGTGCGGGGGCCCAGCGCTTTGTTCATGCTGAACGCCTCACCCGGTTTGAGGAAGGTGTTGTTGATGAGCTTGGACGACTTGCCGATGTTGTTCACCCGGTAGGCGGTTGCCGGGAAGGTGGTGGAGAACTCACCGATGATCTCCTTCACCCCGCTGTTCTTGGCTTCCTCGGTGGTGAACTCGGCCTCCACCTCGGTGATCGTGACGTCGACCGCCCGGTCTCCGGTCGTGGTCATCGACTCCGACACCGCCCGGAGCAGTTCGTCCTTGGTCACGCCCATACCGTCGGTCGAGGGCACGACGACCGGTTTGCCCCCGGAGATCTTCACCCGCGCGTCCTTGGGCTCGGTCAGCCCGAACCCCCGGAGCGCCTTCTTCGCCTGCTTGGCCAGCGTGTCCGGATCGAGAACCGGCTTCAGCAGACCATCAGCGGGTTCGAAGGTCAGCGCAGCACCGACCATGGCCGGGGTGACCTCGACGCTCTTGCCGTCGGCCCGCAGCGTCACCGGGCCGCTGAGCGCAGGGGTGGCAACCTCGTCCAGGGCCGTCTGCGCCTCGCCGGTTGTGATGTCGGGCTCGACCACCTCGACGACGGCTTCGATTCGGTCCTGATGCAGGAAGCCTCGTGCCAGCGCCTCCCGCGTCGCCTCACGGTTCAGTTCGGCTCCGTCGACACCCTCGGTCAGCGTCGGCTCGGCCTTCTTCACGGTGACGGCGGCGTTCTCCGGTTCGGAGTTGACCAGTTTCTCGAGTTCGGCCGCCCCGGCCTCGACAGCGTCCGGATCGAACGTGATCACGGCCGGGGTGTTCTCGCCGCCGGTCAGGCTGTACCAGATCGTGGCGGGGTTGAGGCTCTTGCCCGGCATCGCCACCTCGACCGAACCGGCGACGTCCAGACTGACCCCCCATTCCTGCGGGGTACGGGTGATCTCCTCCTCACCGGAGAAGACGGTGACCTCAGCATCAGCACGCGCGGCGAACGCCTCGGTGACCGCAGCGGCCGCGTCGGCCTCGGTCATGCCGCCCACGCTGACGCCCTCAATGGACGCCTCGGGCGGCAGTGTCTGCCCCGACCGCGCATAGGCGACCCCGTAGGCTCCCCCCAGCAGCAGGAGCGCACCGGCTCCGACGACGCCGGCGATCAGCGGGCCCCGGCGGTGTTTCCGCGTGGTCGACTCGATATTCACGGGCGTTTCACTCTCCGATCAGAACGCAACAGCCCCATGGTACGGGCAGCGCTGCCCTCCCGCCCCGCAGGCATGCCTGACGAAACGGCTTTCCGCCCGCGGCCCGCCGGGAAACCCGATGCGGCCGGGGGAGCTGAGCCCCCGGGGCGCGCGGGTCGGCCGGATTACGCCTGGGCGGCCCGGGCTGCCGCCACCACCGCTGCGGTGGTGACGCCGTATTTCTCCATCACGGTGCCCCCGGCCGCGGAGGCGCCGAAGGTGTCGATGCCGACAGCGACGGTCTGGGCGCCGAG
>JBKEBV010000225.1:0-2896 GCA_047973315.1 Propioniciclava sp. | reverse complement strand
ACATCACCCGCGTCACCACGACCTATAACAACTCCAGGAAGCTCCCACGCAACCAAATGGCGGCTTTCCTGTATCGACTGTCGCTGGTCTCCTGATCGTATCTGGAGTGTCTGTCGGCCTCCAGGCGATCGGCCATGCCCCGTCGAGGGTAGTTCTCGCGCGCAGTGTCGAGAGACAACCTCGCACCCCGGCTGGAGGAGGTGAACTCCGAGTCATCCGCAGAGGACGCCGCCGATACGGGAAGTGGTTCCGCAGCATCCGGCCGCGTTCCACGTCCGGCGACCCGGCCATCCGCCGGCTACGGCTTGCGTAGCGGTCCCGCCCTGGGCGAGGCCGTTGCGGTGGGACCGTGTGAGGTCGTGGGCCGGGGGTCTGAGCTTGAGGCCGTGATGGCGTCCTTGCTCGTTCAGCGACGGCGGCCCGTGCTCGTCTCGGGGGCGCCGGGCTCAGGGAAGACCGCCTTGCTGGGCGCGCTTGCTGCTCAACTGCAGGCCCGTGGCGATTCTCGGGTGGTGAAGGTCGTGGGACCGCGCCAGCTCTCGTGGCGCCCGGAGGGGCAGTGGCTCAAGGTCATCTCCGGGATGGACGAACCGACCATTCTGTGCCTGGACGACTTCGACGAGTTGGCCCGGTTGGGCAGCGGAGCTCCCAACATGGAGCTCCTCGTTCAGGTGGCAGACACACGAAACCATCCAGACGTCCACCTGGTGTTACTTTGCACACCGGACAGCGTCCTGCGGTTGCAGACGTTGTTCGAGGAGTTCGCTGCTGATCTGGTCCGCGTCGATCTGCAGCCGCTGGCCGGTGCCGAGCTGGAGACCGCACTCGCGCCGTCGGCGGAGGCGCTGAGCGTCGCGCACAGCGTGAGCTTCTCCGGTCTGGCGGTCAAGGCTGCCGCCACGCCTCCACGAAGCTCCGACCGAAGGGTTCATCCCGGGCTGGCGCTGGATCGGCTGGATGCGGCGGCGGCGCTGGCGCGGCTGGCGGGCGAGACCGACGTTTCGGCGGACCGTGTGGAAACGTCGGCGCTGGATGACGGCCCGTGGAGCACCGGTCGGCTCACTGAGGCGTTGGCTCGACGCGTCCGAGGGCAGGACGAGGCCATCGCGGTGCTCGCCGACCGGCTGGCGCTCACCACCGCCCGGCTGGACTTGCGCCCGGAACGACCCGATGGAGTGCTGTTGTTCGTCGGGCCGACCGGGGTGGGCAAGACCGAGTTGGCGCGCACATTGGCCGAGGTGCTGGGCGGTTCCGGAGCCTTGATCCGTCTGGACATGAGCGAATACGCCCACGATTGGGCAGTTAGTCGCATCACCGGACCGGCTCCGGGGTACGTCGGCTCCACCGATCCGCGGGGCTGGCTCACGACCCGGGTCAACGAGCATCAGCGCTGCGTGGTGTTGCTCGATGAGATTGAGAAGGCGCACCCGACGGTGTGGAACACATTCCTGCAGGCGTTTGACAGCGGTCGACTGACTGACGGTGCAGGGGTGACCGCCGATTTGAGCCGGGTGGTGTTCATCATGACCTCGAACCTGGGAGTGGAGCAGGCGTCGAAGGCGGCGGTGGGGTTTGGTACGAGTGGTGATGAGGTCGCCCAGCACCACGGAATGGCCGCACGCATTATGGCGGTGGTGAAGGACCGGATGCCGCCGGAACTCATCAACCGCATGGACGACGTGGTGGTGTTCAACAGGCTCTCCCTGCCCGACATCACCGATATCGCCCACCTGGAACTGGAGCGGGTGCAACAGCGCTTCGCTGACCACGGTCGGGTGGTGGAACTCAGCCCCGATGTGGCCAGCTATCTTGCGGCGACCGGGTACGACCCTGCGTACGGTGCGCGCCACCTTCACCGGAATATCGAGCGTCTACTGCTGACCGCAATGGCGCGTTCTGACGCGACAGCGATCAGTGTCGGTGTGGTGGACGACCAGATCGTTGTTCGGTGATCTCCCGCGAGATGAGATCCGCTCATGGCGATTACCTTTGGTGGGGGCGGTTGGTGCGGATCAGTCGCGCACTTGCGACTGCCAATAGGCCAGGTTGACTCGAATCTCCTCCAGAACAGTCTCATCGCCGAAGGGTGACAGCCGATCCAGCAGGTTCCGCAGCCGTTGGACTGCCTCCTGCGGGTTCGCGAGTTCGCCATGCGCCACGGCCAGCACGCGTTCAGTTTCGACGAGATCTGGGTGCGTGCTGGGCAGGGCAGCGGTGAGGCTGGTGACGAGGGCCGTCAGCGCGGCCATTCCTTGGGTGGTGGCACCAGCTTGTGTCCGCCACCACCCGAGGGACCGGCGGACAGCGATAGCCAGCGGATGGATGACAGGCCAGGCGTCGATCACCCTGGCCAAGTCACCCAAACCGGCCACGGCAGCCTCCGGATCATCATCTTCCTCGGCGAGCCAGATGAGCTGCCCCATGCGGATCCGAATTCTGAACGGATCATCAGGAGCCAAGTAGGTCTCGGTGCGAGCAACCAAAGCTGTCCACCGGTCACGGGTCACAGCGGTGTCTCCGGCCTCGTCGAGTTGCCTCTGGCTCAGCAGCGCCTGCTCCAACGCCGGAGAGGTGTCGAAATCTGCGGGGGAGATGGATGCGTCGTCTGTTTGTGCGGCGCCCTGACTCATTGCGTCCTCAGCGAACTCAGCGAGATCGTCGGCAGGAAAGGCAACCGTAACGGCGGAATCTCTCAAGACGGACACGACCTCATCGCCACCGTTCGGAGTGTCACGGTCGCGGCTCAACAGAGCGCGACGCCACCGGGTCCGAAGAGTGTCGGGGTGGTTGGTGCCGAGGATGCGTTCTTGGTCGGGGAGGAGAGCCTGGAACAGGTGGAGGGCGTCGTCGATGCGGCCTGCTTCGCCGGTCCAGGAGGCGATGTTGTTGCGGGTGG
>JBKEBV010000113.1:0-12035 GCA_047973315.1 Propioniciclava sp. | reverse complement strand
CGCGCCGGCCGCACTGACAACCTCGCCCATCCAGGCGGGCAGCATGCCGCCGTTGGTGTCGCAGAGAATCACGACCTCGGCTCCCGCCTCGGCCGCCGTCCTGATCACCTCCAGGGAGTAGCCCGCGTTGGTCCGGTAGCCGTCGAAGAAGTGCTCAGCGTCGACGAAAACATGGCGCCCCTCCCCGACGAGGAACTGCACCGTGTCGCGGATCATGGCGAGATTCTCGGCGAGATCGGTCCGCAGTGCCCGTTCCACGTGCCCGTCGTGGCTCTTGGCCACCAGGCAGATGTGGGAGGTCTGAGCGTCCACCAGGGCCCGGGTCAGCGGGTCGTCGGCGGCCCGGCCGCCGACCCGGCGGGTGGCCCCGAAGGCCACCAGCGTCGAGTTCTGCAGGCTCAACTCCTTGGCCGCTGTCGCGAAGAAGGTCGTGTCGCTCGGATTGGCCCCCGGCCAACCGCCTTCGATGAAGGTGACCCCCAATTCGTCGAGCTGGTGGGCGATCCTGAGTTTGTCCGACACCGTGAGCCGCAGACCCTCCTGCTGGGCTCCGTCCCGGAGGGTCGTGTCGTAGAGGTGAAAATCGTCGGGTGCCACTGGGAGAGTCTTCATCGGGCTCCCTCCTTCGCTGGAATGCACCGCCCAAGTCAACCATCCGAGGCCCACGGCCACAATCCGGCTGCATCGGTCTTGTCCGTCGAGACGTCCGGGTTGTCGCGCCCCGCCGCCGGCGTGCTACAACGTTTCCATGGCTGAGATCTTGTTCAAGGGAACCCCCGTCCACACCTCCGGAGACCTGCCCGCTGTCGGGGCTGCCGCGCCTGAGTTCACCCTCACCGGGAGCGACCTGGCCGATGTGACCACCGCCGACCACGCGGGCCGACGGGTGATCCTCAACATCTTCCCCAGCATCGACACCGGGGTCTGCGCGATGAGCGTGCGTCGCTTCAATGAGCTCGCCGCGGGACTTCCCGATGCGACGGTACTGTGCATCTCGGCTGATCTCCCGTTCGCGCTGGGCCGATTCTGCGGCGCCGAGGGGATCGAGAATGTCACCACAGCCTCGACCTTCCGTTCGACGTTCGCCGACGACTACCACACCCGCATGGTGGACGGTCCGCTCGCCGGGCTCAACGCTCGGTCGGTGATCGTGCTTGAGGCCGACGGCAGCGTCCTCCACACCGAACTTGTCCCGGAGACGACACAGGAGCCTGACTACGACGCGGCTCTCGCGGCGGTGCGCTGACCCGCAGATCCGGCGCTACCCCGACACCACCGGTCTCATCGCTATGCTCAGAACACAGGGGAAGGAGCTCACCGATGGTCGATCTGGCTGACTGGATCAGTCGAGGTGCAGTCGCTGCGCTCGACCTCGCGCCGAGGGATGACCGATTCGCCAAGCTCTCCCGCCTGGTTCTGACCGGCGGGGCCTCGCGTTTCGGCCCTGCGGTCAACCCTGACGAACCCGTCCAGTACGTCATCCCGGTGGCACTGCCGCACACGAAGATCGAGTACGGGGCACTCCTGGTCCAGACCACCCAGCTGGGCATCGTGTGGCGGGAGGCGAACGTCCGCGACCGCGCTCACGTGGTCCCCCTCGATCAGGGACTGGCTCCGCGGTATGCGCCCTTGACCCTAGCTGGCGAAGAATGGACCCGCTTCGATCTCGTTCCGGACGACCCGGAGGCGGCTTTCCTCCTCCCGCCGTTGTCCTCGCCGTTGCTGAAGATCACCCTGATCTCGCTGCTCGGAGCCCGCGCACTCGGCGACCCGGGCCCCGCGTTCCCGGCGCCAGCGACACCGGCGTCGCCCCCGACGCCGATCCCGACCCCGGCACCGGCCTCGCCCCGCACACCGGACCGGGCGGTGCCCCAGGAACCGGCCTCCCCTGATCCCGAGGCGACTCAGCCGATGGCGGCCCTCACTCCGCCGCCACCGCCCCCGCCCCCGCAGACCTCGCCTGACCCGGAGGCGACCCAGCCGATGCAGGCACTGCCCGGCGATGATGATCCCACCCGCGTCCGGCCGGCTCCTCGGGTTGCCCCGGCTGAGCGGCGCGAGGACGCGATCCCACTGTTCCGCGACGAGACCCGTCCGCGGCAGCCCGTGGCACCGACGGCACCGCAGCCTGCCCTCACCGCTCCCCGCAGCCCGGTCGCACCTGCTGCGCCGCCGGTTCCGGCGGCGACGGTTCAGGTCTACGACGAGGGCGGCGCATCACTCACCGTGCGGGGGTTCCTCATCGGCCTCGGTGTCACGCTCGGGCTCGGTTTCCTGTTCATCCTGGTGATGCTGCTCACCTGAGAACCGGCGCCACGGCACCACCGCGGCGGCCCCCAGCAGCGCTGCGGCAATCCCCCCGATCCCGAGCACATCAGCCCACAGCGGGGTGCTCCGGCCACTGCGGACCGATGAGGTGGCGCTGGGCTCGGCAGTCGGTGACGTCGACGCATCGGGCGTGGCCGTGGTGGTACGGGGTGTGGCCGAGGCCGTCCGGGCCGCCACCAGTCGGCGGGCATTCGGGGTGAGGGTCGAGGCGATGAGCGGATAGGCGGCATCGCCGGGGCACTCGGTGAGCGACATGTCCCGGTGCCCGGCCACCGCCGTGGTGGTGACCTTCTCCCCCTCCGGCCACCGGCTCGACCCGCGGGAGGTGAAGGTCACCTCGGCGCCGGGATCGATCCCGTCGCGGACCGACAGCCAGGCGATCAGGTTGGTCATCGCCGCCGTCGCGGCCGCCGACGGCTTCTCCTGGCTGAAGTCGCCGAGGAAACAACAGAGCTGGGCGAACCCTTGGGAGCCGCCCGAGGCATCGCCGGCGACCGGGCCTGCAATGCTCCCCTGACGCCCCTCCCAGATCGTGCCGTAGCGGTCGACCAAGAAGTTGTAGGCAACGTCGGGCCATCCGCGGTGGGCACTGGTGTGGAAGTCGAAAACGCTGCGGAGCTGGGCCGTGGCAGCGTCGGCGCTGTAGTCGTTGGTGGTCGCGGTGTGGTGGATCAGGAGAAACCGGACGTCAGTCTCGGCCGTCAACCGACCGACTGGTCTTCGCCCCTGCGCCCACGTCGAACGTGGCCGGATCTCGGGTCGGGAGCCCGGTGTCGCCACCGCCAGCCGGGGCGTCAGCGCCACGCCGGCCGCACCGAGGAGGACCGAGCGCCGCGCGAGGCGCATCCCCTCAGACCTCCCGGGGGTAGCAGTCGTTCCCGAGCCCGATCCCGAGGGCCTCGCAGACGGCGTTCGACTCGGCCCGGCTGCTCTGGCCGGGAATGACGATCGCCCAGTAGCCCCGGTTCAAGGTGTCGAACTCGTTGGTGTCAATCACGATGGCCTGATACTCGGCGTTCCCCAGAGATGCGGCCTGCTCCAGGGCGTTCTCGGCGGTCACCACTTCCTGGGGGAGGGACTTCAGCACGGTGACCCATGAACCTGCCGGCAGCGAGGTGACGATGCCGTCGGTATCGGCCGGGGTCGGCGACGGTGATGCAGGCGGTTCCTCGGCCGCTGTGCTGGGCGGGGCGCTCGTCGCGGTCGGCGTGGTGGCCGCCGTCGGCGAGGTGGGGGACGCGGTCGCGCCCGGGGTTCCCGATCCGAGCCCGAGCATCACCCAGGCAAGGCCGGTGATCACCAGCCCGGTCACCACCCCCAGGGCGACCCCGAGCGGCATGCTCCCCCTCCGGGGTGCCGGTGCGCTGGTCATGTCGACTCCTCACACAACGCGCTGCATCCATCCATGTCGGTCTTCGGCTCGACCATACTGGATGTCCAGCACGGCGTCACGGATGGCCAGCGTACGCGTGAACTCCTGATCGGCAAGACGCCAGGACCCCTCGTGTGAGCGGAACTCGGAGATCGGACTGATGACCGCCGCCGTTCCGCAGCAGAACGCCTCGGGATAGCGTCCGGCCGTGATCCCCTCGAGCACCTCCGCCGCGCTCAGTCGCGCCTCCACCGGGGTGAGGCCGAGATCGCGGCCGATCGTGAGGATCGAGTCGCGGGTGATGCCGTCGAGAATCGTCCCGGTCAGCGCAGGGGTGATGAGCTCACCATCAGCCGAGACCAGGAAGATGTTCATGCCGCCCAATTCCTCGACGCGGTCCTTGCCACTGGGCTCGATGAACATCACCTGGGTGCACCCGTGGTCGTATCCCTCGTACTGGGCGATCAGGCTGGCGGCGTAGTTTCCGCCGCACTTGGCCGCACCGGTGCCTCCGACGCCGGCGCGAGAGTACTCCGAGGTGAGCCAGATGTTCACCCCGGTGACACCCTCACTGAAGTACGGCCCGACCGGCGAGGCGATCACGTAGAAGGTCACTCCTTCGGCGGCGCGCACCCCGAGGAAGGCTTCCGAGGCGATCAGGAAGGGCCGCAGGTAGAGGCTGTGCTCCCCCGCCGCCGCGGGCACCCAGCGCGCATCGATGGTCACCAGCTGCCTGACCGCTTCGAGGAAGTCGTCGACCGGCAACTGCGGCAGCATCATCCGAGCGGCCGAGCTCTGCAGCCGACGCCCGTTCTTCTCCGGACGGAACAGCCAGATCGACCCCTGCTGGTGCCGGTAGGCCTTGAGGCCCTCGAAGACCTCCTGGCCGTAGTGCAGCACCGCCGCCGACGGGTCGAGAACGATCGGCCCGTACGGCTTGACGGTGGCGTCGTGCCAGCCGCGGTCCCTGCTCCACGAGATCGCCACCATGTGGTCGGTGAAGTGGTCACCGAAACCGGGGGCGCGCACGATCTCGGCGACCTGCTCGTCGCTGGGCGTGTCACGTGCGGGTTCGATCGCGAAATCCAAGACCATGGCGGTCACGATACCGGCTGCGGACCGCGGCTCCCGGCTGTCCCGAGGGCGGTTCGTCCCTGCTGCTGACAAGCGATCGTCGGTGGCGCTGATCGAGGTGAGACGGTCGGGTCCGTCCTGGCATCTCGTCGGTAGGCTGGGCACTTGTGACCAACGCATCGCAGCAGCCCGCATCGCAGCAGACCATCGCCGTGATCGGTGGCGACGGCATCGGGCCCGAGGTCGTCGCGGAGGGCCTCAAGGTCCTGACCGCAGCCGTGGGTTCGGATACCTTCCGATTCGTTCCCTATGATCTTGGTGCCGAGCGCTGGCAGCGCACCGGCGAGGTGCTCACCGACGCCGACCTGGAGGCGTTGTCCGGCGCGGACGCGATCATCCTCGGCGCCGTGGGCGCAGCCCCGGGCAGCACGGCGATTCCGTCCGGCCTGCTGGAACGGGGGCTGCTGCTCAGGTTGCGGTTCGCCTTCGATCACTACGTGAACCTTCGCCCCTCGAAGCTCTACCCCGGCGTCACCACGCCGCTGGCGGATGCCGTCGTCGCCCGGGGGCCCATCGATTTCGTCGTCGTCCGCGAAGGCACTGAGGGCCTCTATGCGGGTGTGGGCGGATCCCTGGCCACCGGGACGGGTCGCGAGGTCGCCAATGAGGTGAGCGTCAACACTGCCCACGGCGTCGAACGTGTGATCCGCGACGCCTTCGCGCGAGCCATGCGCCGCCGAAAGAAGGTCACCCTGGTCCACAAGCACAACGTGCTGGTCAACGCCGGAGGCCTGTGGAACCGCATTTTCACCGCGGTCGCCGCGGAGTACCCGGAGGTCACCACCGACTACCTCCACGTCGATGCGACCATGATCATGCTCGTGCAGGATCCGCAACGCTTCGACGTCATCGTCACCGACAACCTCTTCGGCGACATCATCACCGACCTGGCGGCCGCCGTCACCGGCGGCATCGGGCTGGCGGCCTCGGCGAATCTCAACCCGTCCGGAGCCTTCCCGTCGATGTTCGAACCGGTCCACGGTTCGGCCCCCGACATCGCCGGACAGGGCATCGCCGACCCCACCGCGACCATCAGTTCCATGGCCCTGCTCCTTGATCACCTGGGCCGCCCCGAGGACGCCGCACGGATCGAGGCAGCCGTCGACACGGACATCGCCGAACGCGGCGAGGTCACCCGCTCCACCGTCGAGATCGGTGACGCCATCGCCGCCCGTCTGGTCTGACTGCAGTCGACTCGTCCACGACTGCCGCGCGGGCCGTCGCAGACCTCAGCGAGCTGATCGTGCCACCAGGTGGCTGGCCATCGACAGGTGCGTCGTCACCGCAGCAAGCGTTCGACGCCGGCGTTTCTCAATCGGTTCCGGATCGTAGCGCTGCGATGGGCTCGGTCCAGGCGGCGCGCGACGCCGGGTAGATGCCCGCGAGGAGCCCCACACCGGCACCGATCAGTGGGGCCCCCAGAACCACCTCCGGGTTCATGGTCGGCGGCCACCCTTGGGCCAGCGCAACGACCGCCGTGGTGACGGCACCCAGCACATCTCCGACCATCGCCCCCAGAAGCCCGATCATCGCGCTGGAGAGCAAGAATTGCATCAGAATGTCACGGCGTGTTGCCCCCAGCGCGCGCCGAAGGCCGATCTCTGGGACCCGTTCCATGGTTGCGACGAGAGTTGCATTGGCGATCCCGATGCCTCCCACGAGAAGGCTCACGATGCCGAGCGCCAAGAGCAACGTCTGGATATCGGTATTGACCTGGTCTCGCGTCGCGCCGGCCGTGACCGGCCGGGTGACTTCGAAGGCCTGCGGCGACAGCGGATCCAGGGCGGGCCCCACCTGGTCGGCGACGACCTCCGCAGCACCCGGTTCGGTGGCGATCACCATCGCGTCGATGGACGACTCACCCACAAGTTCGGCGGCGAACTCGCTCCTGAGCACAATCGCCTGTTCCAGCAACGGCTCGCGTCGGCTACCGGTGACAACGCCGACGATGACGACGGGCACGCCGTTCATCAGCACCGCCGACTGGCCCTCGAGTGCGGTAACGCCGAGCGTTTCGGCTGCGGACCGACCCAGGAGCGCCACCGCTGCCTCGGGCGGGCCGGCGAGCTCGGTGAAGGTGCGCCCTTCCCACGTGGAGTCGGTGGCTTCCAGAATCGCCGCCGTCCCCACCATCACCGGCAACGAGTCGATGGCAGCGGTTTGAGCCAGCTGGGGGACGGGAGGTCGGATCGTCACGCGGCCATCGGCCAGTTCGCTCACGGTCGCGACGGTCCGGACTCCGGTGATCTGCCGGACGCGGTCAACTCCGTCGGACGGCAGCTCAGCCCTGACCCGGGAGTCACCCTCCTTCGGCTGCACCGTCACTTCGGTGGACACCAGCGCCTCGAAGGTGCGATCGACCTGACTCTGCAGGCTCGCCGCCAGGCCGAGGGTGCTGACCAGGACGGCCACGCCCACCGTCGTGCCGAGCCCCATGAAGAACGAACGTGCCCGCCTGCGATTTAGGTCCTGCCGAATCTCTTCCCAGGCCGTCCGCAGGCCAATGCGCCAGTCAGACCACATCATCATGCTGAAGAAGTCGGCCATCGACGACGCAGAGCCTGCGGGACGCCCGAGCGGCAACTGACTCGCTGTGGGTGACCACGACCCACGCGATCCCTTCCGTGTTGAGGTCCTCCATCAGAGCGAGGATCCGCTCACTGCTGGCGGCATCGAGGTTCCCCGTGGGCTCGTCGGCGAGAATGATCCTGGCATCCGTGGCCACGGCGCGCGCAATCGCGACCCGCTGCCGCTCACCACCGGACATGGTCACCGGAAACGCTGACACGCGGTGATCGAGCCCGACCCGATGGAGCGCGTACCGGGCGCGTTCTTTCTTCACCGCTTCCGACAACGCTGAATATGCCATCCCCAGCATCACATTCTCCAGACTGTTCCGGCTGTCCAGCAGATGAAAGGACTGAAAAACAAATCCGATGGATCCCCCGCGTCTTCGCGACAGCTGGGAATCAGGGAGTGAGCTGATGCTGTGCCCACCGACGACAACGGTCCCCGTCGTCGGCCGATCGAGAAGGCCCATGATGTTCAGTAGCGTCGATTTTCCCGATCCTGACTCACCCATGATGGACACGAAATCGCCGCGGTGGATACTCAACGACGTCAGGTGAAGGACTTCATTTGTGCCGAAGGAACGCGTCACGTCACGGAGTTCGAGGAGAGGCTCATCATCCGAAGACACGGACACGATCCCCTGCTTCCAGCCGCGCATCCGAGGTTGGAGTGACCCCGACCAGTCCGCGAGCAGACGACCCGGTTGCCACCGGCACGACCTCGAGGTCCCCGGTGGGAGAGACTTTGTGCACCACGTGACGGCCTTCGCCATCCAGCACCACCGCAATGATCGGCACCGCCAGCGTCTCCTTGGGTTCCGCACTCAACGGGATCGTGATGCGAAAGCTACCCTCATCCGGGAAATCATCGACCGTGTCGAGGCCACCGATAATCGCTGTCGCCGGCGCAACCCCCTGCGGCTCACGCACCTCGATGATCGGGAGTTCTTGTCGCGTGCCGCCGAGATCCACCTGAGCCACCATCGTGTCATCGATCTCGCCGACGTGCCCAGCGGGAAGCGGTGCCTCCATCACGGTGGCGCGCGCAGAAAGCGTCGCCCACCCGGCCTCGCCGGGAGCACCCCCTTCGTCGGAATCGCCTCCACCAGCGGTATCTGCCGAGGTGATGACCGCCGGAAGGTCTGGCACGAACACGATCTCGCAGTAGGGCACGCTGATGCCCGTGGTCGCGCGGACCTTTTCCAGTACGGTCTTGGCCCCTTTGACCTCCCTGTCCAGCGTCGCGATGGCCTCTCGCTCAGCCGAGACATCCCGGGGCGCCAGCAGTTCTTCCAGGGATGCTCGCGCCATCGCCAGCTGCATCTGCTCCGACTTCCGTCGCCCCGGCGGGGCGGCATCGTAGGCCCTTTGTGCCTCGAACACGGCGAACTCAGCCGCGAGCCTCTCTGATCTCGAGGGCCCCTTCTGCGCCTGTGTGAGGGCCACCCGTGCGGCGCCAAGAGAGGCGCGTGCCTGCGAAAGCCTCTCCTCAGCGGCCCGGAGTTCACCGGCCTGCTCCGGAGTCGGCCCCGAAGGCTTGACGCCGGCGGCTCCGTAGAGTTCTTTGACCCCGCTCTCGGTCGCTTTGGTGTAGGTGTCGTCCGCTTTTGCCAAGTACCCGAGACGTTTGAGCGCCTTCTCCAACTGCTTCACATCAGCACCGGCGATCCCCGGTGTGATGGCACGAAAGGCGCTCACCTTCCCCTTCAGCACGATGACCGGTCGACCGTTCACTTCTGCGAGCACGTCCCCTTCCTTGATCGTCGCGCCCGGGCGAGGCTCCCGCGTGAATACCCGGGTCGCGCCGGCCTCGCCCCCCGAACCGGGCTCGCAGCTGACCGACGTGACGCTCCGGGGCACCACAGCCCCTTGGGTGATCAGCACATCATCGAGGGAAGTCAACTCGACGGACCCCGTGATCACTGATTGCTCAGGGGCCTGCGACCGGTAGGCCCAAGCAGGACGCAGGGAGATCGCAGCGAAGACAACTCCGGCAGCGATCACGGCAATAATGCCGACCTGAACCCAGCCGCGACGCGCTGTAACACCCGATCGCGGTTCTTCCTCGTCGCCGATTGCATCACCTTTCGCCGCGCCGGAAGACTCCTCCATCGACATCAGCTATTCCACCTGCTCCGAGGCCTCAGTCAGCATCTCCAAGAACCTGGTCACCGTTGCTTCATTCTCGGCTTCGACGGCGTTTTCACTCTCGACGTAGGCAGCAGCAAACAACTCGGCGGCGCCGGTATCTCGCGCGCACGTTGCTTCAGCCACGGCGGCCTTGCGCTCCTCCTCTTGGGCCTCGCTGAGAGCGAGATCACCAGATTCGTATCTGCTACCAAGGTCCCGGAGGAGATCATCCCTGACAAAATCCGGGTATCCCGACTCCTGCATGCAGGAGGCGACGAACGTCTGGGCTTCCTTCGTGCGCGTGTCGGAGAACACCCGCTCCAAGAGCTGATTGTTCATATCTTCGATGTTCTGGATCAGCGTGAGGTACTCCGTGGAGTCGCCATACACGGCTGCCCGTGCCACGTCGACACAACTGCCAGCCCGGAAATATGTTGTTCCCGATTCCGTCTTCACCTCGACAACTGTCGGGTCGCCGAAGTCCTCAGGGCCGAACACCTCGCCCATAAGCGCAATGTTGTAGGCCTCGACCTGGCTCGGCGATAACCCCTCAGTATCGTCGGGTAGCTGCTCCATCGCGGATGCTTCTTCCACGAAGGCAAAATTATACCCCTCCTCGGAGGCTTTGGCCACATTTCCGGAGAGGATCGAGCTATCCGCAAGAACGCCGCCATCGTCGCCGCGACCTGAAACCAGCGCTTCATAGGGCACTGGCGTGTAGGTAAAACCCCGTTCGGCCATACATGCGCTCGTCGCCCGCTCCTCCGATTCCACCAAGGCACGTTCGGTCTCAGCCCTAACGGCTCCCAATTCGGGGAAAGGGGCGTAGTCCACCGACAAAGGATCGCCAACAAAGGGCTCACGAGGAGCGGAATCTGCTCCGTTGCATCCTGAAACCAGCAGGGCCACGACCCCAATGATGACCGCAGGGGAAGGGGTTCGCATTTGCTCTCTCCATCGTCGAGTCGTTACACATGAAAGCGCTTCTCAGGAATCTAGGTCGCTTGGCCTCGGGGGTATATCAACGCCCATGTTAGCACCATAGTTGCCTAGCGACCGGAGTTCGCCTGCGGCCGTCGGCAGAAAGCGGGCCGCCGCACCTTGGTGGACCGGGCCTCAGACCTCGGCCCACCAAGCGCACGCGACGAGGCGTCTTGTTCAGTTCAGACGCACCACTTGTTCGAACTTGCCGTGTTCGGTCGGTTGGCCGTTCCTTGGGTACCTCTGGCGAAGGTGCGCCCAAACCCTCTGTAGTTAGGGTCGGAATAGAAGCGGACATTGCAGCTCTTGCCGCCATTCTTGAACCAGTCGGCCCTGTTGTCGAATCCGTGCGCAGCCCAATCCCTGTTGTCGTACTTCCCCCGGAAGTACTTGTAGGGCGAGGACGTATCATAATTCGCGGCACAGAAATACCCGGAATCGTATCCATAACAACGGGTCCCGATCGGAGCCGCATCGGCTCCAGATGCACCCGCTACACCGATAATCGCGACCGCAAAGGCCGCGGTGACAGTTCGTTTAACTATCCGATAAAGCACCATGACATCTCCTCCTATGGAGACATCTCCCTCGTGTAACCTCTACTAGTTGGAGACTCTAGCATCGTGTGCAGAACATTGGTGCTCGCCGCCTTCATTCCCCGTAGAATCATACTTTAGTACTAGCGCGACGGACGTCAGGTCGCGAGGTCCTCCAACAAAGGCGCACCGTTGGTCCGCGATATCGGCGATCTCCTGGATCAGCGATGCGTCAACTCACTCCCATCGAGAACCCGCTCCACCTACGTTCCCGATCCCTGAGGCGGAGAGGCCCTTTCCCACGGCGCCACAGCGCCGCCGACAACCTCCATCATCGGGTGTGCCCGCCAGACCGTGTCGAGACAGGGCAACCAGCCGGGAGCCCGCGCAGCAACCTTGCGGCGCAGATGCTCCCCCTCGAAGGCCAGCTGTCCGTCGGTGACCCTGATCCGCACCGCCGCGTCGGGCGTGCCGTCGATGCGCATGCGGTCGAAGCGGTAGCCGCGCGCCGCCGCCTCCTCAGCCAACCCCACCAGAAAGGTGGCGATCCCGCTGCGTGGGTCATCCAGCGCCCGGAAGCGTTCCAGTTGGGGATGCCGGGTGTACCCCTTCGTCCGCCCGGACAGCACCGCCTGAGCGAGCAGCGCCTCCCGCCAGCAGGCGACCAGTGCGGCCCGGTCCAAATGCGCCGGGTCAAGGCTCCACAGCCGCATCATCACTCGTCTGCTCGTTCTGTCGCAGATCAACCGGCTCCGGAAGGGCGAACCTGGCGTTCGTCCGGTGTCCCACGTCCGGAGCCTACTCGACCCCCTCAACGCTACGGTGACGAGGAGGGTCGTTCAGTCCGAGCGCTGGTCCACATGGTCGGTGACCAGGATCCCGTCCTCCAGAGTCAAGGAGCGGGTCGCCAGCTGAGCTATGTCGGAGTCCTGGTGGGAAGTGAAGACGATGGTTCGACCGTCGGTATGAAAGTCGGCCAACAAC
>JBKEBV010000178.1:0-24329 GCA_047973315.1 Propioniciclava sp. | reverse complement strand
GCGATCGTCAGGGTGTCCTGGCCCGCCTCGCCCGGCGCCTGCGGTGTCGAGGTCGCCTCAGGTGCCTGTGGGGCGCAGGCGGTGAGCGCGACGGCGGCAGTGAGGACCGCCCCGGCCACGGTGGGTCGCAATCGTCTCCTTTGTCCCAGACCTCCTCGAGAACGCGCAGGGTGTTGCCCCCGACGACCGCGCGGATCTCGTCGTCGGAGTAGTCGTGGGTGACGAACCAGCTGATGAGGGTGGCCATCGCCTCGGCGGGGTTCTCGACCCCGTCGACGTAGGGGACCTGATCGATCTCGCTCGGCCCGTGAACCTGGGCGATCGACAGCTGCGCCATGAAGGCGCGGTGCAGGCCGACGTGATCACCGAAGAGAGTGTCGGGTCCGAAGCTGACATGCTCCAGCCCCACCAGGTCGACGCAGTAGCTGAAGTGATCCATCACCGACTCGAGGCTGTGCCGGGGATGGCTGGGGGACAGGGTGGTGTGCGGGGCAGCCTCGATGCCGATGACACCGCCGCGCTCGGCGCAGGCGATGATGGTCTCGTCGGTCTTCATCCGGTTGGAGTTCCACAGTCCGCGGGCTCCGGCGTGGGTGATGAACACGGGCCGGTCGGAGACCCTGATGACATCGAGACAGGTCTGATCGCCGGAGTGGGAGATGTCGATGGCGATGCCCAGCTTGTTCATCCGGGCGACGGCGCGCTCGCCGAAGTAGGTCAGTCCGCCGTCGCCCCGTTCCTTGAGACCGCTCCCGAGGGTGTTCGCCTCCGAGTAGGCGATGCCCATCTGCCGCACGCCGAATCCGTACAGGACATCGAGCCGATCCACCTCGTTCTCGATCATCGTGGCGGCCTCGAGCGCGAAGATGTGGGCGAGCCTGCCGGTCTCGTGGGCGTAGCGGATGTCCCCGATCGACTCGGCCTTGATGACGTAGTCCTGATGCGCCATGTCGGCCATCCGCACGCCGAGGTCGAACAGCACATCGTCGTACTTCCAGCCGGCATCGCTGGAGATGCAGCAGGTGCCGTCCATACCGTTGTCGAAGACCGCGGTGAGCCCCGAGCGGGCGAGCCCCTCGTAGGCGGTTGGTTCCCGGCCCTGCCGGATGTGTTCGCGCAGGTTCTGCATGTCCTCGGGGAAGACCTGGACGTGTTCATGCAGGGAGATGACGATCTCATCGCGCAACAGCCGCCGGGCCCTTTCGGCCTGCGCCTCGCTGAGGCTGAGTCCGGCGTAGGGCGGGACCCGCCCTACCTGGGCGGCGTAGGCGAAGGCGCGGTAGTCGACGCCCTTTTCGAGGTACTGGTACGCCTCGTAGCCGTCGTATCGGTCGGCAGGTTCGAGCACAGTGGTGTCCTTCCGGTGTTCGAGCTGGCTCGCAGCACTGGGGCCAGATGAGAGACACCTTTGAGTAAAGAGGCGTTTGTGTCAATGAAATAGGAGAATTTCGGCGTCACGGTGAGATTAATCTGGACAAAACGCAGGTTGTGCCCCATCATCGTGGAATGGGTGAACCGAACTCAACGCCACCAACGGTGCTCCGGGTGCGCGACCTCACCATCGCCTTCGGACGTGGCGAGCGGCAGACCGAGGTGGTCCAGCACCTCGACCTGGATGTCCGCGCCGGCGAACTCGTCGCCCTGCTGGGGGAATCAGGGTCGGGCAAGACGGTGACGGCACGGGCCATCATGGGCATCCAGGACGAGGCGGCGCGGGTGACGGCCGCCGAGATGACCCTCGAGGGGACCTCCTTGCCCGGTCTCTCGTCCCAGCAGTTGCGTCGGCTCCGCGGGGACCGGATGAGCATGGTCATGCAGGACGCGCTGTCGGCGTTGAATCCGGTGCTGACCATTGCCGATCAGGTGGGTGAGGTCTTCCGGGTGCACCGGTCCATGACCCGGCAGCAGATCCGCACCCGGTCGGTGGAGCTACTGGATCTGGTCGGCATCGCTCATCCCGCAGCGCGCATCGACGACTACCCGCACCAGTTCTCCGGGGGGATGCGGCAGCGCATCCTCATCGCGATGGCGATCGCCCTCGAACCGGCCCTGCTCATCGCCGACGAGCCGAGCACCGCGCTCGATGTCACCGTCCAGGCGCAGATCCTGCGCCTGCTTCACGATCTGCGCGGTCGCCTGGACATGGGTGTGCTGCTCATCACCCATGACATCGGGGTCGTCACTGAGGTGGCCGACCGTCTGGTGGTCATGAGAAACGGTCGGGTGATGGAGGCCGGGGACGCCGATCGGGTGTTCGCCGCCCCCCGGGATCCCTATACCCGCGAACTGCTCGCCTCGGCGCCACAACCGGAACCGGCGAGGGAACGCGATGCTGCCATCGCACCGGTTCTCCAGGTCGCCGAGGTGTCGCGGACCTTCCGGGTCGGACCTGTGCTGGCGCGCCGGGCGGTTGAGGCGGTCGCCGGTGTCTCGCTCAGGCTGGACAAGGCCGAGACCCTCGGCATCGTCGGCGAGTCCGGCAGCGGGAAGTCGACGCTGGCGCGGATGATCGTCGGCCTGGAACGCTGCGATGCCGGCAGCGTCAGCTACCGGGGTGAGGATGTGACCTGGCGCACCGGTTCGGGTCGACCGGGTGCCCGGGCCGGACTCCAGATGGTCTTCCAGGATCCTTACACCTCCCTCGATCCGCGGATGCGGGTGCTCGACGTTGTCGCGGAGCCGCTGGCCATCACCGGGACCGGAACGGCTGCCTCTCGCAAGGAACGGGTGGCCCACCTGCTCGACCTGATCGGGATGTCACCAGACCTGATGTACCGGTATCCGCACCA
This sequence comes from Propioniciclava sp., assembly GCA_047973315.1. Classification (GTDB taxonomy): domain Bacteria; phylum Actinomycetota; class Actinomycetes; order Propionibacteriales; family Propionibacteriaceae; genus Propioniciclava. The sequence goes on along the minus strand of JBKEBV010000178.1, from coordinate 21,540 downwards.
GTTCTCCGGGGGGCAGCGCCAGCGCATCGGCATTGCCCGCGCGCTGATGCGTGATCCTGACGTGCTCGTCTGTGACGAGCCGGTCTCCGCGCTGGACGTCACCATTCAGGCCCAGGTGGTCGACCTTCTCGTCGAGCTGCAGGAGCGGTTGGAGATCAGCATCCTGTTCATCTCGCACGACCTGTCGGTGGTTCGCAACCTCGCCCATCGGGTGCTGGTGATGCAGCACGGCCAGCAGGTGGAGGTCGGCGATACCGAACAGATCTTCAACGATCCGCAGCAGGACTACACCAAGCGCCTGCTCGCATCAATCCCGCCGCTGACCCGGGCCGAGCGCGGCCACATCACCGGTGTCACCGCCGCCTGAACCGGCGGCCGCGGGCCTGCGGCTGCACGGCTGGGCCTGATCGTCAGCTCAGCTGCACGACTGTGCAGGGGCACTGCGCGTCCTTTCGTGCGGCGGGTGATGTGCGGTTGTATGGGCGCATGAAGAAGCTGATCAACGATGCCGCTGATGTCGTCGCCGAGGCCCTGTCGGGTATTGAGGCGGCCTACGGGGATCGCCTCCGGGTCGATCACGAGAACAAGGTCAGTCTCCGCAAGGACGCCCCGCGCCCGGGCAAGGTCGGCCTGGTGTCCGGCGGCGGTTCGGGTCACGAGCCTCTCCACGGCGGCTTCGTCGGGATGGGCATGCTCGACGCGGCCTGCGCTGGTGAGGTTTTCACCTCTCCGGTCCCCGATCAGATGATGGCCGCCACCACCGCCGTTGACGGCGGCGCGGGCGTGCTCCACATCGTCAAGAACTACACCGGCGATGTGATGAACTTCGAGATGGCCGCCGAGATGGCCGCCGCCGACTCCGGGGTCCGGGTCGAGGCCGTGGTCACCGACGACGACGTCGCCGTCCAGGACTCGCTCTACACAGCGGGCCGCCGTGGTGTGGGTATCACCGTGCTGCTGGAGAAGATCGTCGGTGCCGCAGCGGAGGAGGGACGCGACCTTGATGCCGTGCTCGACCTGGCCAGACGGGTCAACGGCCAGGGCCGGTCGATGGGGATGGCGCTGACCTCCTGCACCGTTCCGGCAGCGGGTAAACCGACCTTCGACCTGGCCGATGACGAGATGGAGGTCGGTATCGGGATCCACGGCGAGCCCGGCCGTGAACGGCGCGCGCTGGCGCCGGCCCGCGAGGTGGCGGCCATGCTGGTCGAGCCGATCCTCGCCGACGCCGACTTTACCGGCGCGCCGACCATTGTCATGATGAACGGCATGGGTGGCACGCCGTTGCTGGAGCTCTACATCATGTACAACGAGGTTGCCAAGCTGCTCGAGAAGGCGGGCGTCACCGTGGCTCGCAACCTGGTCGGTAACTACATCACCAGTCTGGAGATGGCCGGAAGCTCGGTCACTCTGCTCAAGGCCGATGACGACATGATCAAGCTCTGGGATGCGCCGGTGAACACCGTCGGTCTCCGCTGGGGGGTGTGAGGGTGGACACCGCCTCCCTCGCCGCGTGGATGTCCGACTTCGCCGAGACGGTGCACCTCCACGCGGATATGCTCACCGACCTGGACCGGCAGATCGGCGATGCCGACCACGGGAGCAACATGGACCGCGGCATGAAGGCCGTCGCTGCCCTGGACCCGGGTGACTTCGCTGATCCGGGTGCCTACCTCAAGAAGGCCGGCATGACCCTGGTGAGCACGGTGGGCGGCGCCTCGGGTCCGCTCTACGGCACGCTGCTGCTCCGCATGGGAGGCGCATGGCCAGCCTCGGCAGAGATCACCCCGGGCGAGTTCGGGGTGGTCCTCCAGGCGGGCTATGACGGGATTGTCGCCCGCGGGAAGGCGAACGAGGGCGACAAGACCATGGTCGACGCCTTCGCCCCCGCACTGCGCGCCTACGGCGACACCGCCGGCGAGGGGATCGGCCCGGCGCTGAAGGCCGCTGCTGTAGCGGCGGCCCAGGGGCGTGACGCCACCATAGCGATGGTGGCGCACAAGGGTCGGGCCTCCTATCTGGGGGAGCGGAGCGTGGGTCACCAGGACCCGGGTGCCACCAGCCTCGCGCTGCTGTTCGATGCGGCTGCCCGAACGTTGGGCTGACGGGGGATCCGATGATCGGCATCGTTGTCGTGTCCCACAGCCATGCCCTCGCGCAGGAGGCGATCGGTCTGGCCGCAGAGATGGTTCCGCCGGAACGCTCACCGGTCGTCATCGCGGCCGGGGGTCTGGACGAGACCACCTTCGGTACTGATGCCGCCGCGATCGCCGAGGCGATAGGTCAGGCCGATGCCGGCGAGGGGGTGCTGGTCCTGCTCGACCTGGGCAGTGCGATCCTCAGTGCGGAGATGGCCCTGGAGTTCCTCGATCCCGACCTCGTCGAGCGGGTCCGGCTCAGCCCTGCCCCGCTGGTGGAGGGACTGGTCGGCGCCGTCGTCACAGCCGCGACCGGAACCGGCCTCGATGGTTGTGCCGCCGAGGCCGAACGGGGCCTGGCAGCCAAGGCCGAGCACCTGGGCGGAGCCGCCGCAGCGCAGGCAGATCCGGGAACGGCCGCGGGACCGGCGCACACCCTGTCGGTCACTCTCGACCTGCCCCATGGGCTCCACGCGCGGCCCGCCGCGGCGCTCGTCGCGGCGTTGGCCGAGGTGACCGCGCCGGTGTCGGCCCGTAATGCGACCGCCGACGGGGAGCCCACCGACGCCCGGAGCGTGACCGGCCTGGCTGGTCTGGGACTGCGGCACGGTGACCTGTTGGAGCTGGTCGCCACCGGGGAGGACGCCGCCCGGGCCGTGACGGCGATGGCCACCCTGGCGGGCAACCGTTTCGGTGAGGTCGAGACGCCTGCGGTCACCGAGCCCGCCGACGCTGCGGTGGTGGTGGTGCGTGGTCCGGCCCACCTGGTCGAGGACCGTCCTGACCTGTCGGACTACACCCCCGGCGGGGAGGAGGCCGTTCGGCTGGAGGATGCCCGAACCCGGGTGCGCGCCTACTTGCACGAGCGGACCGGCCTGCACGAACGGACCGGCGGGCTGGCCGACGGCTTCATCGCCGCCTGGCTCGCCCTGCTGGACGATCGGGCTTTCCTCCCGGTTGCCGAGGCGGCTGTCGCGGCCGGAGCATCGGCCCCCGACGGGGTGGATCGGGCCGTGGACACCGCCGCCGGCCGGTTGGCCAGGGTGACCGATCCCTACCTGAGGGCGCGGGCCGAGGACATACGAGGACTGGGACGCCTGCTCCTCCGCGCGCTCGCCGGCGCACCGCTGGAGCCCGCCTGGCCGACGCAGCCGTTCGTGGCGGTGATGGCCGAGCTCGATCTGGCCACCTGCCTGTCACTCGACGCCGACATCTGCGCTGGCGTGGTGAGCTGGGCAGGCTCCGACCTCGGACACGGTGCCCTGCTGGCGCGGCGGCGGGCGATCCCGGCGGTGTTCGAAGCAGCGTGGGCCCAGCACCTCAGCGACGGGGAGGAGATCGACCTCGCCCGTACGCCCTGAGCCGGGTCCGTCGGGCCGCCAGATCTGGACATGCCCCCGGGTCCTATTGAGGGGGGAGAGGACGGGGCGCCCGATCGGATCCGCCGCAGCCAGAGACCCTGTGGTTCCCCACCACCTCGGCTACGGGGACATCCGCAGCGCGCTCCCACCCTGTGGTTCAGCACGCTGCCGTTGCAGCGGACTCCCACCCTGAGGCGCCGTGCTGGCTCAACCAGTCCTACGGCGCCCCAGGGTCGGGGCCTCGGAGTCGGGGCGTCAGGGCCTGGCCTCAGATCAGGCCGACCAAGGTCTCTCAGATCAGCCCGAGCTCGGTGACCGCGGCCTTCTCGTCGGCGAGTTCGGCGACGGAGGCATCGATCTTTGCGCGGCTGAATTCGTCGATCTCCAGGCCGGGGACGATGGCGTACTCGCCGTCGGTCACCGTACAGGGGAACGACGAGATGAGGCCCTCGGGAACCCCGTAGGAGCCGTCGGAGGGGACGGCCATCGACACCCAGTCGCCCTCGGCCGAACCCAGCACCCAGTCGTGCATGTGTTCGATGGTGGCATTGGCGGCTGAGGCCGCCGAGCTGGAACCCCGGGCCTCGATGATGGCTGCACCCCGCTTGGCGACGGTCGGGATGAAGTCGTTCTCGATCCACGCCTGATCGTTGATGACCTCGGCGACGCTCCGGCCACCGACCTGGGCGTGGAACACGTCCGGGTACTGGGTCGCGGAGTGGTTGCCCCAGATCGTCATCTGCGAGATCTCGGTCACCGCGACACCGAGTCTGGTCGCCACCTGGCTGATCGCCCGGTTGTGGTCGAGGCGGGTCAGGGCGTTGAACCGGGTGTGCGGGATGTCGGGGGCGTTGTGCATGGCGATCAGGGCGTTGGTGTTGGCCGGGTTGCCGGTGACCAGGACCTTCACATCGTCGGCGGCGACCTCGTTGAGCGCCTTGCCCTGGGCCGTGAAGATGGCGCCGTTGGCGCTCAGCAGATCGCCGCGCTCCATGCCAGCAGTCCGGGGGCGGGCACCGACGAGCATGGCGAGGTTGACACCGTCGAAGACCCGGGTGGCGTCGTCGCCGATCTCGACGTTGCTCAGCAGCGGAAAGGCGCAGTCGTCGAGTTCCATGACCACACCCTCGAGCGCGGTGAGCGCCGGCGTGATCTCCAGCAGCCGCAGTTCCACCGGCTGGTCGGGGCCCAGCAGTTCGCCGCTGGCGATGCGGAACAGCAGGCTGTAGCAGATCTGACCGGCGGCGCCGGTCACGGCCACCTTGACAGGGGCATTGCTCATGGGTTCTTCCTCCACGGATCGGACGTTGGCTGCGGGACCGGGCTGAGGGCACAGCCCGGGATCCTCATGGCCGAACCTAGCATCGGGTGGGTCACCAGATCGCCGGTTCGGGTCGGCAGCCGCCGATAGGCTGGCGGTATGCGCCTTCTCCTCATCCGCCACGGCCGCACCCTCTCGAACGTGAAGCGCCTCCTCGACACCGCAGCCCCCGGTGCACCCCTGGACGAGGTGGGTCTGGGGCAGGCGGCCTCCCTGGTGGAGCGGCTGGCCGGGACCCCGCTGGAGGCCATCTACGCCTCCGACCGGACCCGGACCCAGGAGACTGCGGCACCGCTGGCCGTCGCCCACGATCTCCCGGTCACGGTTCTGCCCGGGCTCGGCGAGATCATGGCGGGGGAGGACGAGATGAGCCCGGACTGGCACCGCTACATCGAGGTGTTGACCGCCTGGGGTACCGGGACTCCCGAGGCGATGATCGACGGCGGCGAGGATGCGGCCACCTTCTTCGAACGCTTCGACGCGGCCGTTGCCGCCATTGCCGCGACCGGGCACCAGACCGCAGCCCTGGTGAGCCATGGTGCCGCGCTGCGGACCTGGGTGAGCGGGCGCGTCCGGGGGGTGCGGTCCGAGGACATGGTCAGCGGCGTCCTGGGGAACACCGCCGTGCTCGATGTGGTGGGTGCGCCGGACACCGGGTGGGATCTGCTCCGTTGGGATCCCGGGGTGGATTCCTGAGGGGCGCCGCCGTAGTGCTGACCGGGCAGCGAACCGCAGGTGCGCGCCACCGCGCGGCACCTCGACCAGCAGATCGGTGGTCGTGTCGGTGCCAGCAGGGTCGCGGCCACGCCGATCAGCGCCAACGGTGCCGATCGGTCATCCTGAGCGCAGCGTGCGGTAGGCGGCCACGAAGTCGGCGGGGGTCAGCGGGCGCTCCGTCCAGCCCAGGTGCCGGGCCAGCCGGAACAGTTGGGGAGGTTCCACCCCGGCCCGGGCCAGCGCCTCGGCGTCGGCGAAGACCTTGCTGACCGGGCCGTCGGCGAGAATCTGCCCCTGTGCCATCACGATCACCCGGTCGAAGTGCTCGGCGCAGAAGTCCGGGTCGTGGGTGATGGCGATGATCGTCCGACCCTGGTCGGCCAGGTTCTGGACCACCGCAGCGATCATCTCCACCCCGTGAAGGTCCTGACCGGTGGTCGGCTCGTCGAGGACGACCACCGGTGTTTCCATCGCCAGCACGCCGGCCAGGGCCACCCGTTTCCGCGCGCCGATCGGCAGGTCATGCGGATGGGCCCGGGCCTGATCGAGGAGTCCGACGGCGGCGAGCGCCCGCATCGCCCGCGCTGTCGCCTCCTGTCGGGTCAGGCCGAGGTTGCGGGGACCGTACTCCACGTCGGTCCGCACGGTCGGTGCGAAGAGCTGCTCGTCGGGATTCTGGAAGACGTATCCGACGGTGGCGGCGAGGTCAGCGATGGTCCTCCCGGTGGTGGTCATCCCAGCGACCTCGACGGTTCCCGCGGTGGGGGAGACGATGCCGTTGAGGTGCCGCGCCAGGGTGGTCTTGCCCGCCCCGTTCTGGCCGACGATCGCCACGCGTTCGCCTGCCTCGATGGTGAGGCTGACCCCGGCCAGGGCTTCCACGCCGCCGGGATAGGTGAACCGGACCTCGGTGAGCCGAGCCACAGCGCTCACGCTGACCTCCCCGGAGCGAAGGTGGCCCGGGCCTGGGCGAGCGACACCGGGAGGGGTGCATCGTGCGGGAGGAGCCCTTCGGCGCGGGCCAGCCTCGCCGCCCGGGTGTAGCGCGTGGTCCCCACACCCCAGGCGGGCATCCGCGGATCGGCCAGGAGCGTGCTCGGGTCCCCGGAGGCGACGATGGCGCCACCGACGAGCACGTGGAGCTGATCGGCGGCCTGATGGAGCAGTTCGAGCTGATCCTCGACGATGACGATCGTCGTCCCGGTGGCCCGCAACCGGGAGAGCACCTCGAACACGAGGCGGGTACCCGCCGGGTCCAGGTGCGCAGTCGGCTCGTCCATGACCAGGACCGGGGTCCGCAGCACGATCATCGACGCGATGGCGACCAGCTGCTGTTGTCCTCCGGAGAGCTCGTAGGGTGAGCGGTCGAGCAGACCGGTGATCTGGAGCAGGTCGGCGACCTCGTCCACCCGCGCCACCATCTCCTGCCGCGGGGTGCCGATGTTCTCCAGGCCGAAGGCGATCTCTCCGCGCACGGTGTAGCGGGCACCGGAGATCTGGTTGAACGGATTCTGGGTCACCAGACCCACCCGGCTGACGGCCTCCAGGAGCGTTCCCGCCGTCAGATCGTGACCGGCCACGGTCGCCGTCCCGGTCAGATCACCGCCGTCGGCGTGCGGCAGGAAACCTGCCACCACCCGGGCGAGGGTGGTTCTGCCTGACCCGGAGGCGCCGAGGATCCCCGCCAGCGTGCCCGGCGGCACCCGGAGACTGACCTCGGTGAGCGCCCGCTGGTCGGCCCCGGGGTAGGTGTAGCTGACATCGATCAGGTCGATCACAGCGCCTCCACCAGGACCGGGACGACGACGGCGGCTGCGGCAACAGCCACCAGACACCAGCGGGCGATGCGCTGGGCGGTCGAGTCCGGCACGGGTTCCAGGATGGTGCGCCGGGCCGGGGAGCCGAAGCGGCGGGCCTCCATCGCGGTTCCCCGTTCCGCGGCATCGGTGAACATCCCGAGCACGAGCGGGGCGATCAGCGGCATCATCGTGCCGAGCCGGCGTAGCGGATTGCGCGGTACGACCAGGCCACGGGCCTGCTGGGCGAGCAGGATGCTGGTGGCGCGGTCCCGGAATGCCGGGATGAGGTGCAGAGTCGCGGAGACGATGTAGCTGAACCGGGGGGACATCCCTTTCTGGGTGAGGGCTGTCATCAGCTCGCCCGGGTGGGTGGTGAGGACCAGAAGGATGGAGGCCAGCACCACGCAGACGATCCGCGAGCCGACGTCGAGGGCGAACAGCAGGCCTTCGGAGGTGAGCGTGAGCGGCCCCCAGCTGGCCAGCGTCGTCCTGCCGCCCGGGAAGGTGAGCCCCTGCACCAGGGTGAGCACCACGACGATCGGCAGCAGGATCCGCGCGCCGATCCGCGCCAGGCTCGGTCCGGTCCCGGCGAGTGCTGCTGCCGGCAGCACCACCACGGCGAGGACCAGCGCAGCCACCCACCACCGCGGCAGGGCGAAGACCACCACCACCAGCGTCACCAGCGCCACCAGCCGGGTCACCGGATTGAGCCGACCGATGATGGTGACGGGCTCGCTGGGGAGCGTGGCCGACATCGGCTAGTCCTCGGCCTCGGTGGGGGCGTGGCTGCTACCAGGGCCGAGGACCCGGTACCGGCGGGCGAACCAGAAGCGTTGCCCGAACCGGCGCGGGAGCGTGGCCAGCAGGAAGCCGACGACGGTGAAGGTGATCAGCTTGTCGAGCGGATCCGACAGCAGTCCCTGCAACGTCGTGGCGGCGAGCAGGGACTGTCCCATCGCCTGGAAGGCGCCGACGACGGCGCCAGCGCCACCACCGGTGGCGCCACCGAAGACGAAGGCCGCCACAGGTGCGGCGATGATCGCGGTGACCAGGCCGGTGATCGCTCCGGCGGCGGGAGCCCGCCAGATCGCACGGAACATGCCGGCCCGGGCGGCCAGGCCGGCGAGCAGCCCGATGATGACCTGGACGACCGCGAAGGGGAGCGCGATCGGGCTGAGGGTGAGTCCCCAGATCACATTGGTGAGGATGCCGGTGACGATTCCTGCCGCCGGGCCTGCCAGGGCAGCGACGAGTACGGTGCCGATCGAGTCGAGGTAGAGCGGCAACCCGAGGACGGCGGTGAGTTGACCTACGACGATGTTGACCGCGATCGCCCCGGGGACCATCGCGATCGTGCTGGTGGGAAGGCGGTGGATCGACCCGCCCGCCAGCAGTACCGCACCCAGGAGATAGCCGGCCATGGCGATCAGGGAGGCTCGGCTGCTCGCCGATGCGGCCGCCTCGACCGGCTGCCCGATGACGAGATAGAGGTAGGTCGCCACGATGATGATCGCCCCGGCGGCGACCAGCACCCTGGACGGTGCGGCGCGCGGCCCCGCGGATGCGGACATGTCTTCCTCCCGTGGTTCGGAGTGGTCGGGGCGGCTCAGGTGAGGGTGCGGGCGAGACGGGCGACGCGGTCGAGGGTGCGTCGGAAGAATTCCGTCGGGTCGGTGTCGACGACGACGGCCGCATTGGCGCGGCGCCCCCAGACACCGCGCCAGTCGGCGACGGTCTGGCCACGGGTGAGCGTGCCGGCCAGTTCGACGTCGACCCTCGCCGACCGCAGTACGCCCAGGCCGGGGTCCAGGGCGATGGCGGCGGCGAACGGATCGTGCATGTGGGCGATGTACCCGCCCTGGTCGTGGGCCTGGTGGAACTCCAGGTAGAAGCGCATCGCGTCGGACAGGTGGCGCACCACCGCGCTCGATCCGGTCGACCTGGTCCCGGGGGGATCCGCCGGCGACGGGTTCTCCGCCGGGACGCTGCCGGCGAGGCGACTGAGCTCCCTCAGGTGGTCCGGGGTCATCACGATGCGCTCGGTGACGTCGAGGGCGCAGATGATCGGCAGCTGGTCTTCTGGCACCACCGAGAACGCGTCGAGGACGATCCTGGCCGACTCGGGGTCGACGGCGATGTTCCACTCGGTGGTGGGCCGGGTGTTGCCGGGATGGTTGAAGGCGCCGCCCATGATCACCAGCCGCTTCAGCAGCCGTGGCAGTTCGGGTTCGAGCGTGACCGCCAGCGCCAGGTTGGTGAGCGGGCCGGTGACCAGTCCAGTGATCGCGCCGGGGCGGCGACGGACGTTGTCGATCCAGACCTCGGTGGCGTGACGGGCCGAGACGCTCCGGGTCGGTGCGGGCAGTTCGGCGTATCCGATGCCCTGCGGGCCGTGGGTCTCCTCGGTGGTCATCAGGGGCTGCACGATCGGCGCCTCGGCGCCGAGGGCGACCTCGACGTCGGGGTGGTCGCAGAGTTCGAGCCAGGCGAGGGTGTTGGTCGCGACCTGACGGGCGGGCACGTTGCCGGCGGTGCAGGTGATGCCCACGATCTCGGCCTCCGGGCTGGCCATGAGGTAGAGGAGCGCGAGCGAGTCATCGATGCCGGTGTCGACATCGAGTAGGAGCGGAATGCTGGACCCACCGACCGCAGACCCGGTCCTCGGGGCCTGCCCCGCAGGGTCGGGCGTCCTCACTGGAACACGACGGTGCGGTGCCCGTCGAGGAGGACGCGGTGCTCGGCGACGAGCCTGACCGCCGCCGCGAGGGTCACCGATTCCTGGTCGCGACCGATCGCGGCCAGTTCTGCCGGTGTCCGGGTGTGGTCGACGCGGGTGACGTTCTGCTCGATGATCGGACCCTCATCCAGGTCGGCGGTGACGAAATGGGCGGTGGCGCCGATGAGTTTGACCCCGCGTACGTGGGCCTGACGGTAGGGGTTGGCGCCCTTGAAGCCGGGCAGGAACGAGTGATGGATGTTGATCGCCCTGCCCGCGAGCTTCTCGCACAGATCGGGGGACAGGATCTGCATGTAGCGGGCCAGGACGACTACCTCGATATCGGACTCCTCGATGACACGGGCGACCTCCTCCTCGAAGGCGGCCTTGGTCTCGGGGAGGACGACGTGATCGGAGAAGGGGACGCCGTAGAAGGCCGCCAGACCGCGCAGGTCGGGATGATTCGCCATGACGCGGCTCACCGTGATCGGGAGTTGGCCGGCCCGTTGCCGGAACAGGAGGTCGTTCAGGCAGTGTGCGGCCTTCGATGCCAGGACCAGGGTGCGCCGCGGACGCCCGACCTCGTCCAGGTGCCAGGACGCGTGCAGGTAGGCCGCCAGCGGTCGCAGGGACTCTTCGAAGGCGGAGCGCTCGAAGCCCGACTGCACCTGGACCCGCATGAAGAACGTGTCGGAGTCGGTCGAGGAGAACTGTTGGAGTTCGGTGATATTGCCCTGGGCTGTCGCAATGGCTCCGGTCACGGCGTGCACGATGCCGGGCCTGTCCGGGCACGCGAGCGTGAGCACCCAGTGCGATGAATCATTCACGCAGCCGAACTCTAGCGCCTCCTCATGCCCGGGAAACGCGGCGCTGCCTCACCAGTCACGCTCGTTGAGCGCGGTGATGGTCGCCTCATGGCCCAACGCGATCAATTCGCTGGCCCGGTGGAAGTCGAATGAATCGGCGATGCCGCGGCTGAACTCCAGGAAGAGATCCGGTGGAGTGGAGGCCATCCGGAGCCGGGTGATCAGTGCCTGGGTGGTCTCCAGCGACAAGGAGAGCACGTCGGTGGTACGCAGGCCGCGGGGGATCTCGGCGTACTCCTCATGCGGAGGGACCTCGCCGGCCTCGGCAGCCGCGAAGCGGGCGCTCCAGCGTTCGACGACGCCGCGGACCTGGCCGGTCCCGGCGGCGACCCCACGGCGGAGCCGTCCGGTGAGATCGCCCAGCAGCCCGGCGGTGTCGGCGTTCTCGGTCACCGGCTGCTGACTCACGCTCTCGTCCCGTTTCCCCGACAGGCTGATTGCGACGGTGACATCGGCGACCGCACCCAGCAGTGGCTCCATCGGGACCGGGTTGAGCAGGCCGCCGTCGGCCAGCAGCCTGCCGTGGACGACGATCGGGGTGAAGACGCTCGGAATGCCGATCGAGGCGCGCATGGCGGTGGCGAGGGACCCGCGCTGGAACCATACCTCGCGCGAGGCGCGCAGATCGGTGGCGACCGCGGTGTAGGGGATGGGGAGGTCCTCGATGCTGGCGTCGTCCAGCAGATCGGCGACGCGGTCCATCACCCGCCGTCCCCAGAACACTCCCGGCCCGGTGAGCGCCGGGTCCAGCAGCCGCCACACGTCCCGCTGGGTGAGGGCCGACACCCAGTCGACATACGCCTCCAGGCGCCCGGCCGCGTGCAGCCCGCCGATGACCGAACCCATCGAGGCGCCCGAGACGGCGACCACCTGATGGCCTCGCTCCTGGAGAGCGTTGATGACACCGATATGGGCATATCCCCGGGCACCGCCGGAACCGAGGGCGAGGGCGACCTTCATGGCGCCCACGATACGTCGGTGTGAGCCGGCTCGAGGGCGGGCGGCTGAACCGCCGGTGACCGGTCAGGCTCACGGGCCACCGTCGACCCCACTCGTCCACACCACCGGCAACCCGCCGCCCCCATCGCATCCTGAAAAACTCGAGACAAACCCACAGCGTCCAGCGACCAGAGGTCGCTAGGCTCCCAGAGGGAGCGCACGCCGAGCCGAGACGGAGGATGGACGCATGGACGCTGACCTGGTGGTGGTGGGGGCAGGGCTGTACGGGCTCACGGTGGCCGAGCGGGTCGCCGAGGAACTCGGACTGCGGGTGCTGGTCGTCGACCGGCGTCCTCACATCGGCGGGAACGCCTATTCCGAGGCCGAACCGCGCACCGGCATTGAGGTCCACCGGTACGGTGCCCACCTGTTCCACACCTCCAACGAGCGGGTGTGGAGCTATGTCAACCGGTTCACATCCTTCACCGACTACGTGCACAAGGTCTACACCACCCACCGCGGTGTGGTGTACCCGATGCCGGTCAATCTGGGGACGATCAATCAGTTCTTCGGCACCGCCCTCGGGCCGGCGGAGGCGCGTGCCCTCATCGCGGAGCAGTCCGCTGAACTGGGGGGCGCGGAACCGGCGAACTTCGTCGAGAAGGGCATCTCCCTGATCGGGCGTCCGCTCTACGAGGCCTTTGTCATGCACTACACCGCCAAGCAGTGGCAGACCGATCCGGCGGATCTGCCGGCCTCCATCATCAGCCGGCTGCCGGTGCGCTACACCTACGACAACCGCTACTTCAACGACACCCACGAGGGGCTGCCGGTGGATGGCTACACTGCCTGGTTCGAGCGGATGGTCGACCACCCGCGGATCGAGGTCCGGCTCGACACCGACTTCTTCGACCCCGACCAGCCGGTCAACAAGGCGGCACTGGTGGGCCGTGTCCCGGTTGTCTACACCGGACCGGTGGACCGCTACTTCGACTACGAAGCCGGGGAACTCGGGTGGCGAACCATCGACCTGGCCGAGGAGGTTCTGGAGATCGAGGACTTCCAGGGCACCGCGGTGATGAACTACGCCGACGCCGATGTCCCGTTCACCCGGATCCATGAGTTCCGTCATTTCCACCCCGAGCGTGACTACACCCGTGAGGCCACCGTCATCATGCGCGAGTATTCCCGCTTCGCCGAGCGGGGCGATGAGCCCTACTACCCGATCAACACCGACGCCGACCGGCAGCGGCTGCTCAGCTACCGCGAACGCGTCGCCGCCGAGCCGCAGGTCTGGTTCGGCGGGCGGTTGGGCACCTACCAGTACCTCGACATGCACATGGCGATCGGCTCAGCGCTGTCGCTGGTGGACAACGCCCTCGCCCCGGCAGTGGGCAGAACCTGACCGGGGGTGCCTGAGGTGCGGCGCCACCCCGATAGGCTGGTCGGGTGAATCCGGTGGTGTCCAACGTCTTGCTGGTGTTGCTGTTCATTCTCATCGGCGGCGTCTTCGCCGCGGCGGAGATGGCGCTGGTCTCGCTGCGGGACAGCCAGGTGCGTGCGCTGGCCTCCCGGGGCAGGCGGGGGCGCACCGTGGCGACCCTGGCCGCGGACCCGAACCGGTTCCTGTCGGCCGTCCAGATCGGGGTCACTCTTTCAGGATTCCTCTCCGCCGCGTTCGGTGCGACCACCCTGGCCAGCTACCTCTCTCCGACCTTCGTCAGCTGGGGTCTGGCTGCCCCAGTCGCCGAGACGGTCGCGACCGTGCTCATCACCTTGGCGATCTCCTACTTCTCCATCGTCCTGGGCGAACTGACCGCCAAACGGCTGGCCATGCAGCGCGCCGAGACCTTCGCGATGGCCCTCGCCCCACTGGTCAACGTGATCAGCAAGCTGACCCGTCCGATCATCTGGTTCCTTGGCGTCTCGACCAACGTTGCGGTCCGGATCCTCGGCGGTGACCCCGCCGCCTCGCGGGAGGAGGTCACCGACGAGGAGTTGCGGGCCATGGTGTCGAGCTCGGTGACCCTCGGCGATGAGGAGCGCCAGATCGTCGATGAGGTGTTCGCGGCCGGACAGGTCACCCTGCGGGAGGCGATGATCCCACGGACCGAGGTCGATTTTCTCGACGGGGACATGCCTGCGCACAAGGCGATCCGCGTGGTGGCCGACGGGGCGCACAGCCGCTATCCGGTCATCGGTGGCGATGTCGACGACGTCCTCGGTTTCCTCCACGTCCGCGACCTGTTCGACCTCGACCCGGCCACCCGGAGCGCTCCGATCAGCCAACTGGTGCGCCCGATCGCCTCGTTGCCCCAGACGGTCCGGATTCTGCACGCCCTGTCGGTGATGCAGGGCGGTGGCGACCACATGATTCTCGTCCGTGACGAGTACGGCGGCCCGGCCGGCATCGTCACCATCGAGGATGTCGTCGAGGAACTCATCGGCGACATCACCGACGAGTTCGACCTCGACGAACGCCCCGACTCCGGTGAGCTCAGCAATGAGGTGGACGGTCTCACCACCTTGGAGCAGTTCGGGGAACGGTTCGGCTTCGGCCTCCCGGAGGGCCCGTACGACACGGTCGCCGGGTACGTGATGGCGGTTCTCGGGGAGCTGCCTCGCCCCGGTGACAGCGTGGAGGCGGTGCTGCCGCCCGCAGGTGCGGACGACGGATCGCCCGAGCGGGTGGAGTTGACCGTGACCGAACTCGACGGTCGCCGCGCGTCGCGGCTGCGATTGCGCAGGCTGGGGACGGCCGAGGTCACCGAGGAGTGATGGTGTCCTCCGGCCCGGGGTGCGACCGTGGCTGACGACGGATCTGGTCTGCTCGCGTCCGCCGAGGTGGGAGCGCTCCTCGCGGCAGCCGTCGAGCACGGTGGCGGGAAGCTGCTCGCCTGGAGCCTGGACCATGTCGACGCCCATCCCCGCCGATCGACCACGGCGACCTACCAGGCCACGGTCGAGTGGCCCTTCGGTAGCCGCGAGGAACTCGTGGGGGTGAGTGCCCGCGCCGCAGGTCTCACCGAGGTCGACACCCGGGCTGAGGTCTTTGCCGACGGTGAGCGCGAGGTCGCGGTCTGGCTGTATCCCAACGATCCGGATCTCCCCGGGCTGCCGCGCGCCGCCTACGAGAGTCAGATCGCCGAGGTACTCGCCGCCGCCGGGGTCACCGCCTCCGGCGACGGCGTACACACCTTGGACATGCTCACCTACCGGCCGCGGCGCCGGGCCGTGGTCAAGGTGACCACCCCCCAGGGGTCGGTCATCTACGTCAAGGTGCTCCGACCCCGGACTCTGGCCGGGATCCGGGACCGTCACGAGATCCTCCGGCGGGCAGGCATCCCCGCTCCCGAGGTCGCCGCCACCACCAATGACGGACTGCTGCTGCTGCACGCGCTGCCGGGCATTCCGTTGGCGCAGGCGATCTTCTCCGAGCCGGTGCCGTGCACCGCCGAGGAGATCGTCGCGGTGCTGGACGCCATGCCCAAGGCGGTTACCCGCCTGGAACGTCGCCCGCCCTGGGCGGCCTCGGTCGAGCACTACGCAGGCATCGTGGCCGCAGCGCTGCCCGCCGAGGAGGATCGGCTGGCGGATCTGACCTCGCAGATCCTGCTGGGCCTGTCCCGGTTCCCCCCCGGTGAGGAGGCCACCCACGGGGACTTCCATGAGGGGCAGGTGCATGTGGCCGGCCAGCGCATTGTCGGTGTGCTCGACATCGACACGATCGGACCCGGTCGGCGGGCAGACGACCTCGCCTGCCTGATCGCGCACCTGTCGACCATCCAGCGGATGCGTCCCGATCAGGCGGCCCGGGTCCACGACCTCCTCCAGAGGTGGGTGCCGGTGTTCGACCTGCGCGTCGATCCGGTGGAACTGCGGCTCCGGACCGCGGCGGTGATCATCTCGCTGGCGACCGGCCCGTACCGGGGCCAGGAGCCCGACTGGGAACGGGAGACCGTAGCGATGCTCGACGCAGCCGCGGCGCTCGTCCGCCAGGTTTCCTGAGGCCGGGCTGGGGAGATCGTTACAATACGGTATCGACTCCCGAGTGGCTCCCGACTTCCGCCGTCGGTGTCGAGGCCGCGTTCTAGGATCACCTATCAGTGTGGTGCCGAGGCGCCAGTGGTTTCCCCGCCTAGAAAGGCTCTGTTGTGAAAAAAACCCTGATTGGTAGCGGCCTGGTGGCCGCGCTGGCGTTGGCTGGCTGCGCTGCCCCTCCGGAGGCGAGCACCGCCCCGACCGGGAGCTCCTCGCAGGCCACCGATTTCCTCGCCTGCATGGTGTCGGATGAAGGTGGCTTCGACGACAAGTCCTTCAACGAGACCTCCTACAAGGGTCTGATGGACGCCAAGGACCAGCTCGGGGTCGCCACGAAGGAACTCCAGTCCTCCACCCAGTCCGACTACGCCAAGAACGTCCAGGCGATGGTCGACTCCGAGTGCGACATCATCATCACCGTCGGCTTCGCGCTCGGTGATGCCACCGATACCTCGGCCAAGGCGAATCCCGAGGTCGACTACGCCATCGTCGACTTCTCCTACGAGGAGCCTGCCGACAATGTCCGCGGGCTCATGTTCGACACCGCCCAGCCCGCCTTCTTGGCCGGCTATCTGGCCGCGTCCATGACCGAGACCGGCACAGTGGGCACCTACGGCGGCGCGCCGTTCCCGACGGTGACGATCTTCATGGACGGCTACGCCCAGGGAGTCGACTACTACAACGAGCAGAAGGGCGCCGACGTGACGGTGGTCGGCTGGGATCGGGACAACCCGGACGGTGGCGCGTTCATCCCCGGCGGCAAGTTCTCCGACGTCGCCGGCGGCAAGCAGCTCGCCGAGAACCTCAAGTCCCAAGGTGCTGACGTCATCCTTCCGGTCGCCGGCCCCGCTTCCGAGGGTGGTCTGCAGGTGGCCCAGGAGTCCGACGGCAAGATCGTCTCGATGTGGGTCGATTCCGACGGCTACATCTCCATGCCTGACTACGGTGCGGTGATCCCGACGTCGGTGGGCAAGGCCATGGACGTGGCCGTGCTCGACGCCATCAAGGCCTCGATCGACGGCACGTTCTCCAATGAGACCTACACCGGAACCTTGGAGAATGAGGGCGTCTACCTGGCGCCGTTCCACGACTTCGATGGCGAGATCTCCGAGGAGACCAAGGCCGAGATCGAGCAGCTCAAGGCCGACATCATCGCCGGCACGGTGACCGTCGAGACCCCCGTCGGCTGACCGACCGGGAACCTCACCCGGCGCCGACGCGCTGCGGACGAGGCGGTCCACCCGGGGTCGCCTCGTCGCTGCGCTACGGTGTCGTCACCGCGCGACGAAAGGGGGCTTCGTGGCGAAGTCAGCATCGGGCCTGCAGCTGAGGGGGATCACCCGACGGTTCGGTTCCTTCACCGCCGTGGACACCGTCGACCTTGACGCGCGACCCGGCGAGATCCACTGCCTTCTCGGCGAGAACGGGGCCGGCAAGTCGACGCTGATGAACGTTCTCTACGGGCTGTTGGATCCCGATGCCGGCGAGATCCTGATCGACGGTGAACCCCAGACGTTCGCCACCCCCCGCCACGCGATGGCTGCCGGCATCGGCATGGTTCACCAGCACTTCATGCTGGTCGAGCCGTTCACCGTTGCGGAGAACCTCATGCTCGGCCGGGAGAACGGTTTCGTGCTGGACGCCGGGGCGGCCCGGCAGCGGGTCCTGGATCTCGGCGCCCAGTACACGATGCCGGTCGACCCCGATGCCGTGGTCGAGGATCTGCCGGTCGGCATCCAGCAACGGGTTGAGATCCTCAAGGCGCTCGCCAACGACGCCACCTACCTCATCTTCGATGAGCCCACCGCCGTGCTCACGCCGCAGGAGATCGACGAGCTGATGGCCGTCATGCGGGCGCTGCGTGACGAGGGCAAGGCGATCGTCTTCATCACCCACAAACTTCGCGAGGTCCGGGCGGTCGCTGATCGGATCACCGTCATGCGGCGCGGGCGGATCGTCGGTGCGGGAAGCCCGCACGATTCCGAGGCCGACCTCGCCGAGCTGATGGTCGGGCGCGCGGTGGACCTGCGCGTGGCGAAGCCGGAGGCCCGGCCGGGCGAGGTGCGGCTCGATGTCGGCGAGCTCGTGGTCGCCAACGCCTCCGGCGGCATCGTGGTCGACGGTGTCAGCTTCGACGTGCGGGGTGGCGAGATTCTGTGCATCGCCGGCGTCCAGGGCAACGGCCAGTCGGAACTGGCCGACGCCCTGCTCGGCAATATCCGCCCGATCCGTGGCACCATCGCTCTCGACGGGGTTGACATCACTCATGCCAACCCGCGGCACAGCATTGATGCGGGGATGGGCTTCGTGCCCGAGGACCGGGAGATCGACGGTTTCGTCAGTTCCTTCAGCATCGCGGAGAACCTCGTGCTCAACCGGTCCACGGTGGCACCGTTCGCCCGCGGGCTGTCGCTCAACCTGGCTGCCATCCGCCGCAACGCCGAGGAGCGCAAGGACGAGTTCGACATCCGCGCCCAGTCGGTCGACGATCCGATCTCGTCGTTGTCGGGTGGGAACAAGCAGAAGGTGGTGCTGGCCCGGGAGCTGAGCCGGGAGTTGAGCGTCCTGGTCGCCAGCCAGCCGACTCGTGGTGTCGACGTGGGGGCGATCGAATTCCTCCACAAGCGGATAGTCGAGGAGCGTGACCGGGGAACCGCGGTGGTGCTGGTCTCCACCGAACTCGATGAGGTCGAGGCGCTCGCCGACCGCGTGCTGGTGATGTTCCGCGGGACGGTCGTCGGGATCGTCGATCCGGCCACTCCCCGCGACGTGCTGGGGCTGATGATGGCCGGCGTCCCGCACGATGAGGCGATGGCAACGCGGGTCGCGGGCCCCGGCGACGAGGAGGAACTCCATGGCTGAAGCGGACGTGCAACGGTGGCGTGAACGGCGCCGCCGGTGGCTCACGGTCCTCGCCTCGATCGTGCTGGCCCTGCTCATCGGTGCGATTCTGATGATCATCTCCGACCCTGAGGTCATCGGGCAGTACCAGTATCTGTTCACCGCACCCGCGCTCCCGTTGGGCGCCTCCTGGGTGAAGGTGTCCAGCGCGTACAGTGCGCTGTTCATCGGTGCGGTCGGATCCCCGACGGCGCTGGCCTCGACCGCATGGCAGGCGGCACCACTGATCTGCGCCGGCCTGGGTGTCGGGCTCGCCTTCCGGGCCGGCCTGTTCAACATCGGTGCCCAGGGGCAGGCGATCTGGGGTTCGGTGGCCGCGGCCTATGTCGGCTTCGCCTGGGAGCTGCCCGCGTGGATCCACCTGCCGCTGGCCATCCTCGCCGGAATTCTCGCCGGTGGCGTCTGGGGTGGCATCGTCGGTTTCCTCAAGGCCCGCACCGGGGCCCACGAGGTGATCGTCACCATCATGATGAACTTCATCGCCGCCGGCTCCCTCACCTGGCTGCTGCTCACCCCGGCCTTCCTGCGACCGAACCGGATCGATCCGTTGGCGCCGCCCATCCACTCCAGCGCGGCCTTCCCGATCCTGTACGGCCAGTTGACCGTCGGCTTCCTCGTCGCCCTGCTGGCGGCGGCCCTCACCTGGTGGCTGCTCGACCGGTCAACCATCGGCTTCGCCATCCGTGCGGTGGGGACCAATCCACAGGCGGCCGGCACCGCAGGGATGAGCGTGGGGGCGACCACCATCATCGCGATGGCGGTCTCCGGTGCGCTGGCCGGGCTCGCCGGGGTGCAGTACGCGCTCAGCCCGGGTGCCGACGGGTTCGCCACCCCGCTGTCGACGGGCCTGGTCGCCACGGTGGGCTTCGACGCGATCACGGTCGCCCTGCTCGGCCGGAGCCGGCCCGGCGGGATCGTGCTGGCCGGGCTCCTGTTCGGCGGTCTTCACTCCGGAGGTCTCACCATGATGAGCCGCGCGCAGACCCCCGACACGCTGACAATGGTGCTGCAGGCCCTCATCGTCCTGTTCGTGGCCGCCCCGGCCATCGTCACCGCCCTCATGCCCAAGGTCAGACCGCCGGCCGAGGGGGCCCTGGCCCCGGGTGCGGCATGAGCGCCCCCACCGCGGTGCTCGACCAGACGATCGAGCTGGCCCACACCGAGTCTGCTGCCGCGCGCACCGCGCGAATCTCCACCGGTGCTCTCCTGGTCGCGCTCGGGATTCTGCTGGGCTGGCTGGGGGTGGGGACCCGCGGCACCGCCTCCTATGCGCTGTCGGACGCCTTCGCCGCGGTCACGCTGCCGACGCTGACCCTGCCGGCGTTCCCGACGGCGATCATCTCCGCGATGGTGATCCTCATCGTGGGGGCAGGGTTCCTTTCGGCCCGGCTCACCGGACGTAGCCGGACCATCGCCGCGGCTGGGGCGGGCTTCGCGGTGGCGCTCGGGTTCGTCACCTGGGCGACGGCCGGGAGCCCCTACCCGTTCCCGGTCAGCAATCAGCTCAGCGGCACCATCGCGCTGGCCACCCCGCTGATCTTCGGTGCGCTCGCCGGGGTCCTCTGCGAGAACTCCGGCGTGGTGAACGTCTCCATCGAGGGCGAGTTCCTGGTGGCCGCCTTCACCGCCGCGACGGTGGGATCGGTCACCGGCTCGGTCACTGCCGCCCTGATCGCGGGGATGCTGGCCGGCATGGCGATGGCGGCTCTGCTGGCCCTGTTCGCGGTCAAATATCTGGTCGACCAGGTCGTTCTCGGCGTCGTGCTCAACCTGCTCGCCTCCGGGATCACCGGCTTCCTCTTCGACCAGCTGGTCCAGCCCAACTCGGGCACGCTCAACCGTGCCCCACTGCTCGCCCGGATTGAGATCCCCGGGCTGAGCCAGATTCCGCTGCTCGGTCCGGTCCTTTTCAACCAGACCGCGCTGGTCTACCTGGCGATCCTCAGCGTTGCGCTGGTGTGGTTCGGGCTGTACCGCACCCGCTGGGGCCTGCGCGTGCGCGCAGTGGGCGAACATCCCGAAGCCGCCGACACGGTCGGCATCAACGTGCGGCGGGTCCGCTGGCAGGCGGTGCTCACCGGCGGGCTCTTCGCGGGTCTGGGCGGCACCTTCTTCACGGTCGGCTCGACCGGCGGCTTCATCAAGGACATCACGGTGGGCAACGGCTTCATCGCCCTCGCCGCGCTGATCATGGGTCGCTGGCATCCGATTCGCGCTGCCTTGATGGCGCTGTTCTTCGGGTTCGTGACCCAGCTGGCCTCCCAGCTGCAGACCCTTAAGACACCCATGCCGAGCCAGTTCCTGCTGCTGCTGCCCTACATCGCCACCATCATCGCCGTTGCCGGTCTCATCGGACGTTCCCGCGCACCGAAGGCCGACGGGGAGCCCTTCGAGAAGTGAGCGGTGTGGACTGGGGGCTCTTGCGCGCAGCGGCGCGGGCAGCCAGCGCGCGCGCCTACGTCCCTTACTCCGGCTATCCCGTCGGTGCGGCTGCGCTGGTCTCGGACGGCCGAACCGTCACCGGATGCAATGTTGAGAACGCTTCCTTCGGACTGACCCTGTGCGCCGAGTGCGGGCTGGTGAGTGAGCTCGTCGGCGGTGGTGGGGGACGCCTGATCGCCTTCACCTGCTGTAATGCTACCGGCGAGGCGATCATGCCGTGTGGACGGTGTCGCCAACTCCTGTGGGAGCACGGCGGGGCTGACCTGCTGGTGGACACCCCGCAGGGTGTGTGGACCATG
>JBKEBV010000166.1:0-11024 GCA_047973315.1 Propioniciclava sp. | reverse complement strand
CACGCAGGAGGCGGCCGACTTCCTCGGCATCAGCCGGCCGACCTTGGTGAAGCTGCTTGAGCAGGGCGAGATCGCCTACGAGCGTCCTGCGGCTGGCCGGCATCGCCGGGTGTGACTCAGTGACATTCTCGACTACCAGACCCGTAAGCGCCAGGAACGTCGCACCACCCTTGATCAGATGACCGCGGACGCGGCGGAAGCAGGGCTCTACGACGAGGTTCCCGACTACCGCGAGGCCCTACAGGCGGCCCGCAAGCGTCGGGCCAGCTGAGTCGTGGCTCACCAACACCCTCCGGCCAGCAACCGCTGACCGGAACCAACCGAAGAGGGGTCAAAATTCAGACGACGCAACGGGGTCAATTTCGCGCGGCGTCGACACCCCTTGCCGGGACGGTAAAAGTCCTGGTCAGATCATGGCGGCCCCGGGAGGATTCGAACCTCCGGCACAAGGTTTAGGAAACCTCTGCTCTATCCCCTGAGCTACGAGGCCGAGGCGGAGGGCCCGCGTGCGGTTCCCTTCCCGGCGCCTTGAATCTACCATCTGGCCATGGTCGGTACGTTCGCCGGGATCCGGTGGTCCCGGCGGGCGGGGTGCCCGCGATGCGGGACGCCCGACCCGGGGCGGCAGCTGTCGTGAACTCAGCGAGTGGTGCGTTGGTCCGGGGGTGAGCAGAGGGTGCCCGTCGGCCGCTCGAGGCCCGAAAGTGGCGGCCACTGGGGGTGGAGTCCGGTTGTAGGAGGGCTCAACCGCCACCGGGTGGATGCTTGAGAGGGCACTAAGTTAACAATTTTCATACTTAAGTATGAAAAGTCACCCCTCAAGGTGACGCATTCGGGGTGCAGTTGGGTCTATAGTTCTACGTAGAGAGCGGCACCTGGGTTGTTGATGTCTCCTGGGGGTGGGTAGACGGCTTCTTAGCCCTTCAACCTGGTGCCGCTCTCGTCTTGCGTCTGGAGCGTCTGCGTCGACGCGCGCCGGAGGGCGGGGCCACCTTCCCGTAGCATCGATCCCATGAGCACCGGACTTGACCGTGCCCGTGATCGGATGAGGCGCGCGGGAGCCTCTGCGGCCGGGATCGATGTCTTCGCGCACTACTACGCTCAGGCGGCCACTGGTGGAGGCAGCTACATCGATGAGGACTCGATCAGCCCGCTGAACGATCCTCCCCGGCTCGCCGATGTCACCGTGGACGCCGAGCAGGCCCGCGAGGCGCTGGGGCGGACCGTCATGATCAAGCTCAACGGTGGCCTCGGCACCTCGATGGGGCTGGACGGGCCGAAGACCCTGCTTCCGGTGCGGGGCGAGGACACCTTCCTCGACATCCTGGTGCAGCAGGTCCTCCACGCCCGACACACCCACGGCGCCCGGCTGCCGCTCATCTTCATGAACAGCTTCCGCACCCGGGAGGCCACGCTCGCCCATCTGGCCCGCTATCCCGACCTTGCCGTCGACGGTCTCCCCATCGACTTCCTGCAGGGGTTCGAACCGAAGGTGACCGTCGCTGGCCTGGAGCCGGTCGACTGGCCGGACGATCCCGCGCTCGAATGGTGCCCGCCGGGGCACGGCGACATCTACACCTCACTGATCGGAACCGGTCTGCTCGACGTGTTGCTCGACCACGGCTTCGCCTACGCGAGCATGGCCAACGGTGACAACCTCGGTGCCGCTCCCGATCCGATCCTCGCCGGCTGGTTCGCCGCCTCCGGGTCCCCCTACGCCGCCGAGGTCTGCCTGCGGACCCCCAACGACCGCAAGGGCGGACACCTGGCCATCAGGAGATCCGATGGGCAGTTCATCCTGCGCGACACCGCCCAGACCCGACCCGAGGAGATGCACTACTTCACCGACGAGCATCGCCACAGGTACTTCCACGCCAACAACCTCTGGGTCGACCTGTCGGCGCTGAAGTCGCTCATGGCTGAGCGCAACAACGTGCTGGGACTCCCCCTCATCAGGAACGAGAAGACGGTCGATCCGAGCGATCCGTCCTCCACCCCGGTGTGGCAGTTGGAGACCGCCATGGGGGCCGCCGTCGAGGTCTTCCCGGGGGCGCGGGCCATCGCCGTTCCTCGCGACCGGTTCCTCCCGGTCAAGACGACCAACGAACTCCTCCTCGTCCGCTCCGACGCCTTCGACCTCACCGCCGACGCCCGGCTGATCGCCGCCACCGAGGAGCTGCCCGAGGTCACCCTTGATCCCCGGTACTACCAGCTGCTCGGCGACTTCGACGCCCGGATCCCGGTGGTGCCCTCACTGGCGCGGGCCACCTCACTCGCGGTGACCGGCGACTGGACCTTCGCCGCACCCGTCGACGTGGTCGGGTCGGCTGAACTGGCGGATCAGGGGAGGCCCGCGACCGTCCCGGCCGGACGGCTGGGACCGGCATGAACCGTGCCTGGAACAGCGCCATCGCCTTCGCGTTGGTGGGGGAGGAGCTCGTGCTCCCCGAGACCGAGACCCCCGATCTCGCCGCGCTGCCCGCACAGTTGGCGTCCCACGGCTGGGATCATGGACGGCTCCAGGACCAGGCGAGGCGGGCTGGCGACCAAGGTTGCTGGCCCTTCCCGATTCCGCGGCCGCTGCGTGCAGGTCTGGGCGCCGCCCAGCTCCGCTCCGCGATTCAGGCTGCCCGGGCCGCGCTGGGCGTCGACACGCTGACTGTCCTACCGCCGTCACGGCGCACCGGGCTTACTGCCGACGAACGTCGGCTGCTCAACGACGTCCCACCGCACTACCAGTGAGGCTTCGCCGCTGACCGGCGGGCCTGGGGTGCAGCTGGCACCGCGCAGGCAGCAGGTTGGCGGCGACCGGCCGCCGGCACCGGGCCGGGCCTGATCGGTCAGCCCGGCCCGACGGTGGTTCGCGGTCCAGGGGTCAGTTGGTGCGGCTCTTCAACAGGTCCCGGATTTCGGTGAGCAGTTCATCGGTGGTGGGTGCCGGGGCGGGCTCGTCCTTCGCACGCAGGTCCTGGTAGCGCTGGTAGGGCATGAACACGAAGAAATAGACCACCGCCGCGATCATCACGAACGACACCAGCGCGTTGATGAACAGGCCCACGTTGATCCCGAGCCCGGGAAGGGTCACCTGGCTGAAGTCGGGCTGGCCGGCGAAGAGGCTGACGAAGCTCAACACGATCTGGGTGAACTCCTCCACGACGGTGCCGAACGCCCCGGCGATGATCACCGCGACTGCCATCGTGATCAGGTTGCCCTGCATCAGAAAATCCTTGAAACCCTTCATGGGGGTGGTTGCCCTTTCGTTCTGCCCGTGCCGTCTGCCCGGGTCGCGCCGCAGCGTAGCGGGCCCGCTGGCCCGGGCGCACGCCGCGCGGTCCGGGCCACGGTCGGTCCCGGCACTGTCACCGCAACGCGATCGCGATGCCGCCGGTCTGGGCGGTGACGGCGAGTGTCGCGGCGACCTTCGGCGTCACCTCGACCAACGCCGCCTGGCCGGTCTCGCCGAGCAGGCCGCCGGTGTCGGTCTGCGGCACGCTGACCACGCGGACGTCTGCTGCCACCAGGGAACCATCGGCCGGATCGATCAGATCCAGGTGCACCCCGGGTTGGACGAGGGGGGCGAGCGTGGCGTCGGCCAGCGGCAGGGTGACGATCACCCGCCCGGGAGCGGCGAGTGAGGCCCCCTGGGCGACCGACGCCTCGGTAATCGGGCTCATCGCCGACACCGGGCCGTTCACCGTCGTGCCGACAGCGTCATCGATCCGCGAGAGCGCCCGCTGGGGCGCTCGATCGGCCGGCAGCGCGATCACGGTGAGGTCGGCCGCAGCCAACGATGTGCCGGCGGGCAGCTCCCGGGTGGCTGCCACCACCGGGACGAGGTCGGGTTCGGGTGGTGTCAGCACGTGGAGGGTGGCCAGGACGGCCAGACCCGCCGCAACGGCGGCAAGGGTCCGGCGGCGGAGATAGAGGAATCGGCGCAGGCGGCGGGGTGTTCGGCTCACACCCCTACCTTGGGCACCGTCGGTCAGGCTGCGGGGCTCTTGTCGGTGGTGGCCGGGGCGCTGGCCGACGCTGCGCTCTCGGCCGAGCCGCCCGAGGAGGAGTCCGCCTTGGTGCCGGTCGACGCCTTGGCGGCATCGCTGCTGCCCTTGGTGCGGTTGTCGGTGGCGTAGAAACCTGACCCCTTGAAGACGACGCCGACGGCGTTGAACACCTTGCGTAGCGTGCCCTCGCATGACGGGCAGACCGTCAGGGCGTCGTCGGTGAAGCTCTGGAAGACCTCGAGGTCCTCACCACAATCGGCGCAACGGTACTGATAGGTTGGCATGGGCTCCCTTTCGCGGGCTGACAGCTGCACAGCATAACGGCTGCGCCGCTGGGCGCTATTCCGCGACCGTGGGATGTGTCCCGTGTTCGGTCACGAGGACGTCCACCCGCAGGTCCCACGGTTCGGTGGGAAGGGTGGCGACGATCTCCTCCTCGCTCAGCACGGCGGCAACCGTCGCATCAGGTGCCCGGTGTCCCAAGGCGCGGTCGTACCACCCGCCGCCGGTCCCGAGCCGGTCGCCGGCGCGGGTGGCGAGCAGCGCGGGGATGATGATCAACGAGGCGGCTCCGAGCGCGGGGGCGCCCAGCCTCGCACCGCGCGGCTCGGGGATTCCCCGCACACCCGGCGCGAGATCGTCGGCACCGGTGCACCAGGCCCAGGCGGGCTCCCGTTGGCCGGTCAGCACAGGGAGCAGTACCGCGAGCCCTCGATCCCACAAGGAGGCCAGAACTCCGCGGGTGTCGGGTTCGTCGCCCACCGAGGCGAAGCAGCCGACGGTGCTGTGGTCAGCGGCCAGGCTCAGCAGGTGGGCGGTGCGGAGGGTGTCAGCCTCGGCGTGATCACGGCGCTGCGCGCGCCGCTCCCACACGTCGGCCCGCAGCTGCTGCTTCGTCAGGCCAATCTGGCCGGGATTCTGTGAGGCTCGCGGGGGCGTTGCCGAGGGGTCAGGATGCACACGCTTATCGTAGTTTCATGGCCCTTTTCGGACGTAGAAAGACCACAGATCTCCCAGAACAGGATGATCCGGTCATCGCTGAGCCTCCTGCGCCCGCTCCCGCGGTGGCGCACCGCTCGGTGGAACAACAGCGCGACTTCCTGCTCGCGCACGTGGGCGCCATGCGTCCCTTCGGGATGCAGATCCATGACGTCGTCGGTCTGACGCTGTGCGAGGACATCACCTCCGACCTCGACCTTCCGCTGGTCACCACCGCGCGGATCAGCGGCTTCGGAGTGCGCTCCTCCGACCTGGTGGGCGCCACGGCGGATGCTCCCGCACGGCTGTATGTTGTCGGCCGGATCGGCATCGCCGATGATCCCGGCTCCGCGCTGATGGCCGGCGCCGCCGTCGAGGTCGAGGAGGGGGCCATCCTCCCCGACGGCGTCGATGCGATCGTCCCGCCAGCGCACTGCACGATGGGGCCTGAGGGCAATGTCCACATCACCACCGAGATGCGGCTGTACGCCAACCTGCGCCGGGCCGGATCGGAACTGGCCGACGGCGAACGGCTGCTCGCTGCTGGCGAGACGTTGACGCCGCGCTCGGTCGGCGTCCTGGCCGAGGTCGGCATCGACCGGGTCCTCGTCCGGCCCCGCCCCCGCGTCGTCGTGGTGAGCGTCAGCGACGTGCTGGTGCCCCCCGGCGAGGCGCTCACCCGTCCGCAACAGCGCTACGACTCCGCGACCGCGCTGCTGGCCGCCTCGGCGCGAGCCACCGGTGCGACGGTCTACCCGATGGGGATCCTGCCGCGCGATGCGGAGGTCATCGGTCAGACCATCGCCGACCAGCAGATCCGCGCCGACCTCATCCTGGTGATCGGCGGCGGCGAGCTCATCCGGCAGGTGGCCGACGGTATGGGCGACCTCGATGAGGCCTACGTCGCCCTCAACGGCGAGGCCCGCTACGGGTTCGCCGCGCTCGGCTCGGAGGGGACCCCCATGCTGATGCTGCCCAGCGGGTCGGTCAACGTCTACGCGGCCTACCATGCGCTCATCCGCCCGATGATCAACAAGCTCAACGAGGCCGATCCGCTGTCGACCTCGGTGGTGACCGGTCGGCTGGGGGCGACGCTCGACCTGCCTGCCGATGTCACGCACTACCTGCCGGCCCACCTCGGTGAGGATGGCACCGTCGACCTGGTGTCAACGCCCGATTCGCAACTTGCCTGGGACCTTGAACGTGCCGACGTACTGGTGATCCTTCCCGCCGGGGTGCGGACCGGGGCCGGATCTGAGGTCACCTGCATCGTCCTGGAGGAACGGACCACGAGCAGCGGCACCTCGCGGTGAGCCTGAGCGGGTGGCGTCGCTGGCCGGTGATCCTCCGTCATGAGACGGTCGTTCTCCGGCCGTTCCGCCTCCGGGATGAGAAGCCCTGGCAGGAACTTCGCGGTCGGAATGCGGGCTGGACGCTGCCTTGGGATGCCACCCGGCCGCCGGAATCCGCCGAACCGGGCCAGAGCTTTGTCGACATGGTGCGCGCCGGCAATGCTGACGGCCGGGCGGGCCGCGCGCTCCCGTGGGCGATCGCCCTCGAACTCCCGACCGGGCAGCAGCGGCTTGTCGGCCAGATGACCATCTCCGGTATTGCCGGTGGGTCCGCCCGCTGGGGGATGGCCGGCTACTGGGTGTCCGCCGACGTGGCCGGCCGCGGAATCGCCCCCACCGCGCTCGCCCTCGCTGCCGACCACATGTTCGGCCCGATGCGACGGCTGCACCGCCTCGAGGTCGCGATCCGTCCCGAGAACCACAAGTCGATCCGGGTGGTGGAGAAGCTCGGCCTGCGCCGCGAGGGGATCCGGCCCGGGTACATGCATGTCAACGGCGCCTGGCGCGACCACGTCGTCTATGCCATCCACTCCGATGAGGTGGGGCCGCAGGGCCTGATCGCCCGGCTGGCCGCACCCGAGTGAGACGCCCGACGGTGGTCGCCTGCGCGAGGGACAGCCCCCGCAACCCCGGCGCGTCGGCCGGATCCGGGCGCGGCGGTCAACCTAGGCTCGCCCCATGGGCATGACAGGACTCGTTTTCGGCGTGGTCGCTGTCGTCTGGCTCGTCTATCTCATCCCCCTGTTCCTGCAGGGCCGTGACAACGGACTCCTGGACGAGGTGGAGCCCGGGGAGCCCTTCTCGCCCCAGGTCACGGTGGTCCGTCGGGGCACGCCGGCCGAGACCGTCGAGGAGACGGTGGCGGTGGTGTCGACGCCACTCAACCGGCGCGCGGCGCTCCGGGAGCTCGCCGCGACCGATGCGGCAGCGGCCGCCCGGCGGCGTCGGGTGCTCGGGTTCTTCGTCGCGGTCACCCTGACGGTGGCTGGGTTCGTCGCTCTGGAGCACATCGCCTGGTGGTGGACCCTGGTGCCGGTCGGGTTGATCCTCGCCTTCCTGGTGGTCGCCCGGGTCTCGGTGCGGATCATGCGCCGCGATCTCGACGCCCGGGCGCAGGTCGTCCGCGGCGGTGAGGGCGTCGACGAGCCGACGATCGCTCTCGGAGTGGCGACCGAGCCTGCCGAGGACTCCGCGCGTTCCATCGAGCTCTCCCAGCCGGTCGAGGCGACGCGATCGCTGTGGGATCCGCTGCCCATCCCGGCCCCGACCTATGTCAGTCGTCCCCCGGCCGGCCGCACCGTGCGGACCATCGACCTGTCGGCGCCCTCACCCGCCCAGGCGATGCTGCCGATCACCGCAGACCTGCCCGAGGACAAGGCGCCCGAGGCCGACGAGGACCAGCAGCGGGCGGCCGGCGCCTGAGCCCGAAGTACCCATGACCTGTTCCGCAGCGCCGGGCGGGCGGATAGCGTGGGCTCCATGTCCTCAGCACCGGGCAGCTGGTTGTCCCGACTGACGTGGCCCCGCGTCGAGATCCGCCGGTGGTGGCCGGTGGTGCGTCGCACGTGGCGTCTGGACCTCATCGCCGGGCTGACGCTGTGGGGGATGGTCGTCCCCGAGGCGATCGCCTACTCCGGGCTCGCCGGAGTACCGCCGCTGTCGGGGGTGTGGGCGATCGTGTTCGTGCTGCCGTGCTACGTCATCTTCGGCAGCTCGCGCTACCTGGTCGCCAGCCCCACCTCGGCCGCGTCGGTGACGGCCGGGGGATCATCATCGGCCTCGGGCTGTCCGACCCGGAGTCGGCGCTGCCCGGGATCGCGGCGATCAGCCTGTGTGCCGGGGCGGTGTTCGTGGTGTTCTGGGTTTTCAAGCTGGGCTTCTTCGTCAACTTCATCTCCAAGCCGATCAACGCCGGCTTCATGTTCGGGCTGGCGACCTTCATCGTCGTCTCCCAGCTGCCCAAGCTTCTCGGGATCGACGGCGTCCAGGGCAATGCGATCGAACGCCTCATCCACATCCTCACCTCGCTCGATCAGGTGAACCTGACCACCGTAGGCCTGGGGGTTCTGGGGCTGGCGCTGCTCGCGGTGCTGCCGCGGCTGTCGACCAGGGTTCCGGCCGGGCTGGTGATGCTCGTCGTGTTGACGCTCGCGGTCGGCGGGCTCGGGCTCACCCAGCGCAACGACGTCGAGGTGGTCGGGGTGCTGGCGACGGGAGGGCCGACCCTGGTGCTGCCGAGCTTCGCCTTCGCCGACTGGCTCTTCATCGTCCTCGGGACCACCGGAATCGTGCTGCTCGGATTCAGCGAGGCGTCCTCGGTGGCGGAGAAGCTCGCTGACGAGCACGGACACAGCTATCACGCCGAATCGGACCTGTTCGCCTTCGGTGTCGGCAACCTCGCCAGCGGTCTTTTCGGTGGGCTCCCCGGGGCGGGCTCGATGTCCTCGACCGCGACCAACGAGTCGGCGGGAGCCAGGACCCAGCTCAGCACCCTGATCACCGCTGTTGCGGCGCTGCTGACCGCCTTGTTCTTCGGATCGCTGCTGGCCAACGTTCCCGAGGCGGCACTGGGTGCCCTGATCATCCACGCCGTCTGGCGGAACCTCAGCCTGCGGATGTTCCGGCGGATCTCGGTCTATTCCCCGGTCGAGGCGCGGATCGCCGTGGTCGCCGCCGCGGGCGTCCTCGTCCTCGACGTCCTCTACGGTCTGCTGCTGGCGATGATCGTCAGCCTGGTGTGGTTCCTGTGCCGGACCACCCAGGTTTCGACCACGCGCGTCGGCGCCAGCAGCGAACGGTCCGGCGCTCTCGTGCCCGAGGGATCCCCCAGCTACGTTCCGCTGCCGGACGGGGTGGTCGGGGTACGGTTCACCTCCACGCTGTTCTACGGCAATATCGACGACGCCGCATCCGATGTCGCCGCCCTGGTGGACCGGGAGATACGCGATGGCTCGGATGCGTCCCCGGTGGCGCTGATCGACCTCGCCCAGCAGCAGACCCTCGACTACACGACCGCGGCCCGCTTCCACCGGCTGTTCCAGAGCCTCACCGGCAAGGGGGTGTCGGTGGTTCTGGTCGGGGTTCATGCTGCCGTCTTCGATTCGCTGACGGCGTTCGCCCCGATACCTGCCGAGGTGATGACGGTCGAGTCGGCGTCCGCCTCGGTGGCGATCGGCTTGGTGGGGGGCGACAACCCGGCCGAAGGCGGGCCGGGATCGGCAGCCATCACCTCCGACCCGGTCGCCGCTCAGCAGGTGCTCAGCGAGGCCACCGAGGGCCACCCCGGCGCGGCCGAACAGTCCGTGGAGGAAGCAGAGGCGAACCCCGGCTCAGCCCAGGACCCGCCCGACTGAGGCGCTCGCTACCGGCGGGGAGGTGCCTGCGCAGGTCACTGAAGTGCGTTGAGGATGCCCATCGTGACCATCGAGCCGACAACGCCCACCAGTTGGGACAGGCCCAGGCCGAAGCCGAAGCCGGCCGCTCCGTGGGGCGCACCCTTGCGGAGGAGCCCGATGGCGCCCAACGTGAGAGCTGCCAGGCCGATCAACGCTCCGACAACATTCTGGATCCAGGCGACAGTGTGGATCGGGGTACCCTGCCGGAGGAGCTGCAGGCTGACGAACTGGGCCACGAGGCCCCACAGGATCAGCAGGACGCCGGCGCCGACCGCGGCGAGGCCAATACCGTTCCGGGTCCGACCCGGTGCTGCTGATCCCGGCTGCTCGGGCACTGGGCCCGGGACGGGCTGAGGTTGGTAGCCGTACGGGCCGACAGGTTCGGTCATGGATGCTCCTTCGCCGGGGTTGGGTTCTCGGATGTCTCGCAGAGCGTAGCTCTCCGCGCCCCCCGGTGCGGTATCCGTACCGGCTCGAGGATGGCGATGCGGCGGCTGCGGTCCACCATGAACTGCGGGCGGCGGTCATCGCGGGAGCCCACCCCGCACGGCCGATGGTTGCGAACAGTCCGGTTCGCTGACCATGCCCGGCCGCGTCCGATGAGGATCGAACAAAATCCCGCATCTCGGTGTTCCTTCACTGGGTGGGCGCATCTGAGGTGGCCCACGAGTGGACAAAAAGCGGACAATTGGCACGGAGTCGGGTTGTTTCGGACCGAATGTGCGGCCTCGGGCGCTTAGTACTGACTCGAAGAGAATGGCCGCGAGATCGGCGCTGCGTGCAGGTGTCAGTCCCCTGTCCGGGGGGCACGGGAATCACAATGCCCTAGTCGGAGGCCTAATTGCCAACCGCGTCGCGCCGGAATCAATGCCCACTGATTGTCGGCCCATGGGTTGACGAGCACGTGGTACGTTGACCGCCTGTTCGATATCGTGACGGCCGATCGCAAACGAATGGTCGATTTCTCGTGGGGGGCGCTGTGTTTCGGGGGGTAGTTCAGAATGCAATCGTCTGCGCGCTGGCGCTTGCGGTGGCGATAGCTGGATTCCTGTACCGAGGTGTGCCGGCAACCCAAGTGGAGTTGAACGATGGTGGGGTCTGGGTGGGCCAGTCCCAACTCCGGCTGGTGGGACACCTTAACGCCCAGTCACGGACCTTGGACGGAGGCCTGCGAGCCTCCGGCGCGGCCTTCGACGTCCTTCAGGCCGGAGCCAATGTCCTGATCGACGACCTGACCGCCGGTGGGCTCGACCGGATCGATCCAGGGTTGGTGGCGATCAACGGGCATCTCGATCAGG
>JBKEBV010000098.1:0-9870 GCA_047973315.1 Propioniciclava sp. | reverse complement strand
TGTCTGGCCGCATCGCTCAGCTCACGCTGGTGGATCTCCTCGCGGCAGGCATCGGGTTGGCGCGACGAGACCTCGTGACCGAGAACCTTGGGAAGACGCGTTTGGCCATCGCAGGCAGCCGCTATTAGGCCGGTGGCGTCGCCTCGACACCGCTGGCATCCGTCGCCAATTCAGCGGACTTGCTGCCGCTGGCAGAACTGTCCGCGGGGCTCGACGGCTGGGTGGCCTTCTTGCCCGCGCTCTTCCCACGGCTACGGCCACCGCGGTTGCGGCCGCCACGGCGCCCGTCTCGCTCGCCCCCGTCGGCCGGAGCCTGTCCGGTCACCGGGGCGTCGTGGACGTGGTATCCCCGGCCCGCGCAGGTCTCACAGCTCACCGTGAAGGCCTCGTGCAGGCCGGTTCCGATCTTCTTCCGCGTCATCTGCACCAAGCCGAGGGAAGTCACCTCGGCAACCTGATGGCGAGTACGATCCCGGCCCAGGCACTCCACCAGCCGTCTGAGGAGCAGTTCCCGGTTCGCGGGGAGCACCATGTCGATGAAGTCGATCACGATGATCCCGCCGATGTCCCGCAGACGGAGCTGGCGGACGATCTCCTCGGCCGCCTCCAGGTTGTTGCTCGTGACCGTCGCCTCCAGATTGCCCTGGCTACCGGTGAACTTGCCGGTATTGACATCGATGACCGTCATGGCCTCGGTGCGGTCGATGATCAGGGAACCGCCAGAGGGAAGGTGAACCTTGCGCTCGAGGGCCTTGGAAACCTGCTCGTGGACGCGGAACACCTCGAAGATGTCCCCTTCGGAATCGCGGTCCCACCGGCGGAGCTTCGGCTCGAGGGTCGGGGCCACATGGGTGACATAAGCCTCGACCGTGTCCCAGGAGTCCTCCCCCTGACCGTTGCCGTCGACCACCAACGAGGTGAAGTCCTCGGTGAACAGATCCCGGACAATACGCACCGTCAGGTCGGGCTCAGCGTAGAGAAGCTGCGGGGCGCTCCCTGACTTCTTCTTCTGGATGACCTCCCACTGGGCCTTGAGCCGGGTCACGTCGCGGGTGAGTTCCTCCTCAGAAGTGCCCTCGGCCGCCGTCCGCACGATGACACTGGCCTCACTGCCCACCGCCTCGTCGAGAATTCCCTTGAGACGCTGGCGCTCCCCCTCGGGGAGCTTCCGGGAGATACCGGACAGTTGCCCGCTGGGGCAGTACACGACGTAGCGTCCCGGGATCGACAGGTGGGCGGTGAGCCGGGCGCCCTTGTTCCCGACCGGGTCCTTGGTCACCTGAACCAGCACCGACTGGCCGGACTTGAGCACCTTCTCGACCTTGCGGTCCTCGCCGGTGACGCCGTAGGAGTCCCAGTCCACCTCGCCGGCATACAGGACGGCGTTCCGCCCGCGCCCGATGTCGATGAAGGCAGCCTCCATGGACGGGAGCACATTCTGCACCCGCCCAAGATAGACGTTGCCGATCAGTGATGCCGACTCGGCCCGATCCACATAGTGCTCGGCCAGGATCCCGTCCTCCAGGACAGCGATCTGGGTGTATTCCTCCGCCTGGCGGATGAGCATCTGCCGCTCCACCGACTCACGACGGGCCAGGAACTCGGCCTCGGACAGGATCGGTGCTCGGCGACGACCCGCCGCCCGGCCCTCACGCCGCCGCTGGCGCTTGGCTTCCATCCGGGTCGATCCCTCGATGCCAGTGATCTGGTCAGCGTCTGAGCGGGACCGGCGCGGCTCGCGCACCTTGACCACCACGTCGACGCCGTCCTCGGAGTCGGCACCCGTGTCCTCACCCCGGCGGCGGCGCCGCCGCCGACGACGACCCGAAGAACTGGTCGGCTCCTGATCGCCGTCGCCGGCAGCTGATCGCGCCTCGGTGGACTCGCCGGAATCCTGACCGGGCTCCCCCTCGGTATCGCTCTCGTCGTCCTCGCCAGCCGCATCGCTGTCCGCGGACTTGCGCCGACGGCGGCCGCCTCGGCGACGCCGACGGCGACGCGGGGCCCCCTCGGACTCGTCGTCGTCACCGTCGGAATCGGTGACCGAGACCTCCTCATCAGGCTCCTCGACGGAGCCACCCTCGGGGGCCTTCCCAGCGAGCGAGGCCGCGAGGTCGTCCAGCGCCGCGGCACCGTCGTCCGACCCCCCATCCTCGGCTGCATCCCGAGTCCGTCCGGAACTCCGGTGACGGCGCGGGCGCGACGCCTCTGCGCCATCCGCATCGGCTTCAGCCGCACGCACGCTCTCAACCCTGTCCACCACTTCCGATGGTTCCTGGCCGGCCTCGCTCTGCTCGGTGGAGTCCGCCACCGCGAGGTCACCGTCCCGGTTGGCAGGCACGTCCTTCGTCGCAGGCTCGTCCTTCGTCGTGGCCTTGGCCTTCTCCTTCTCAGCCTTCTTCTTCGTGGCCTTCTTCTTCGCAGGCGCGGCCTCGTCGGTGGACCCCGTGTCGGTCACCGTCGCCAAGGAGGAAGCCTCGTCGGTGGGCGTGTCCTTTTTCGGGGTGCGCTTGCGCTTGGTGCCGGCCTTCTTCGTAGTCGCGGCAGTCTTCTCCTCGCCGACCGCAGGTGCTGGCGTCACATCCGCCCATTCGGCGTCCACCGCTTCAGGCTCGGACTCCACAGGCGCGATCGGCGTCGGCTCGACGGCCGGTTCGATCGCCCTCGGCGGGCCCGCAGGGCGGCTGGCCGCACGGCGTCGGCGCGGCGCCGGGGTCTGGGCGTCGTCGGTGGATGCGTCGGTCGGGGTATCCGAATCGAGCATGTGCTCTCCTCACGCGGCATGGACAACTGCCGCCGAATGGTCACCCCGCCAGTGGCGGAGCAACAAAGCCTGTCACCGGGTGCCGCGGTCGATGCGAACCGTCGCGGCTGATTCCCGAGGGGCATGCTGGTCGCGTGCCCTGATGGGTCCATGGTGCCACAGGCGGGCTGGAGTCGTCACTCAGGAGCCTCGGCGCGCCTCGAACGGTCCGACCACCTCGCCGTCCTCCCACCGCCCCTGCGCCAACCGGGTCAGCACCGGGGGAACCTGGGGGTCGAACGCCGGGGCGAGGGTCCGCAGCGCCGACACCACGTCATCGGGCCGGACCAACGGGGTCGTGTGCTCGGCGACGAGATCGAGGCCGCCGGCCTCATCCACCGCCAGGTGCAGCACCGCCGCCCGCGCGTCGAAGCGGCGCAGTCCGGACTTGGTCATGCGCTCGATCTCGACCACCTCGGCGGCCAGAAGTCGGGCGACGGCCTCCCGGGCCACCGCCGTCGGGACGCCAGCCGCTTCGACCCGCCACTGCGACGCGGCCAGGTGGGTGGCCAGCCCTCCCGGGATCGCCTCGGTCACCGCGATGACCTCGAATCCGTCCGGCAGCGCAGCAGTCAGGGCAGGGGTCAGCTGATCAGGGACGACCGCGCGCGCAAGGCCGATCTGGAGGTACTCCGCCTCGGAGGCGGCCCCGGTCGGGCAGGCGTTCGCGTACGAGATGCGTGGATGCGGGTTGAAACCCGACGAGTAGGCCATCGGCACCCGGGCCCGCCGCAGCGCCCGCTCGAACGCTCGGGAGAAGTCGCGGTGGCTGGCGAACCGGGCCCGTCCCCGCTTGGCATAGCGGATATCCAGTCGCTGGACGGGAGCGGCCTGCTGCGGAGGCTGTTGTCGCACGGTTCCCGGCCCTCAGAGCGGTGCGATCGGAAGCAGGTGCTTGCCCGTGGGCCCGATCTGGATCGCGGTGTCCATCTGGGGACACACGCCGCAGTCGTAGCAGGGTGTCCACCGGCAGTCCTCGACGGGTTGCTCGTCCAGGGCATCCTGCCAGTCCTCCCAGAGCCAGTCGCGGTCGAGGCCGGCATCAAGGTGATCCCACGGCAGAACCTCGGCGTACTCCCGCTCCCGGGTGGTGTACCAGTCGAGGTCGACGCCGGTTCCGGCGAGTCCCGTCGCGCACGCCGCCACCCAGCGGTCGTAGCTGAAGTGCTCGCTCCACCCGTCAAAGCGTCCGCCCGCGCGCCAACAGGCCTCGATCACCGCACCCACCCGCCGATCACCGCGGGAGAGCAGCCCTTCGATGACCCCGGGCCGGCCGTCGTGGTAGCGCATGCCGATGGCACGTCCGGTCTTCTTGTCCGCCCGGATCCGGTCGCGCAGCGCGTGCAGCCGGTGGTCGATCGTCTCTGCCGAGGCCTGCGCGGCCCACTGGAACGGCGTGTGCGGCTTGGGCACGAAACCGCCGATCGAGACGGTGCACCGGATATCCCGGGTCCCAGCGGCCTCGCGCCCGGTCTCGATGACCCGGGCGGCCATGTCGGCGATCGCGAGAACGTCCTCGTCGGTCTCGGTGGGTAGTCCGCACATGAAGTACAGCTTGACCTGACGCCATCCGTTACCGAAGGCTGTGGCCACGGTCTGGATCAGGTCCTCCTCGGTCACCATCTTGTTGATGACCTTGCGCATCCGTTCACTGCCGCCCTCCGGGGCGAACGTCAGTCCGGAACGCCGACCGTTGCGCGACAGTTCGTTGGCCAGGTCGATATTGAAGGCGTCGACCCGGGTGCTGGGCAGGGACAACGAGACGTTCGATCCTTCGTACCGGTCAGCGAGTTCCTTGGTGACCTCACCGATCTCGGAGTGATCGGCCGAGCTCAGCGACAGCAGCCCCACCTCGTCGAGTCCGGTCGCCTCCAGCCCACCGGCCACCATCGTTCCGATGGTCTCGATATTCCGCTCGCGGACCGGCCGGGTGATCATCCCCGCCTGGCAGAAGCGACAGCCGCGGGTGCACCCGCGGAAGATCTCCACCGAATAGCGCTCGTGCACCGTCTCGGCGATGGGCACCACCGGCTGTTTCGGGTAGGGCCAGGCGTCGAGGTCGGTGAGGGTGTGTTTGGGAACACTGAAGGGAACACCGGGACGGTTGGGTGCCACCCGCTGGATCCGGCCGTCCGGCCGATAGCTGACATCGTAGAAGGCGGGAACGTAGACCACCTGATCGGCGGCGAGCCGAGCCAGCAGCCCGGTGCGACCGTCCGGTCGTCCCTCGGCCTTCCACGCGCGGATGATCGCCGAGATGCGCAGCGATGCCTCCTCCCCGTCGCCCACCACGGCGGCGTCGACGAAGTCGGCGATGGGCTCGGGAGTGAAGGCGGCGTGCCCGCCGGCGATGACGAGTGGGTCAGCATCGCCGCGATCGCGGCTGTGGAGCGGGACCTGGGCCAAATCGATGGCCTCGAGCATGTTGGTGTAGCAGAGCTCTGTGGAGAAACTCACCCCGAGAACGTCGAAGGCTCCAGCCGGGCGGTGGCTGTCCAGGCTGAACTGGGGCAAGCCGTTCTCCCGCAGCAGGGCTGCGAGATCAGGCCAGACCGCGTAGGTGCGCTCGGCGAGCACCCAGTCCTGCTCGTTGAGAATCTCGTAGAGAATCGCCAGACCCTGGTTCGGCTGGCCCACCTCGTAGGCGTCGGGGTACATCAGGCACCAGCGCACCTCGACGTCGTCCCAGGCCTTGGTGATCGAGTTGAGTTCACCACCCACGTACTGGATGGGCTTGCTCACCCGGGCCAGCAGCGGCTCGAGTCGGCCGAAGAGCGATGCGGGCGCCGCAGATCTGATCGAGCTCATAGGCCCCACATCGTAGGCGAGCCGCGGGCGGCTGACGAGTACCGCGGAGCCAACGGTCGCACCGGGCCGAGCTCAGTTCTGGCCGAGGTCGCCCGGCGGTGGGACCTCAGGCCGCGGATCCTCCGAAGGCGGGCTCCCCCGATCCGGGGCGAGGCCCCAGCGAGGCGGCATGGGCGCCGGCGACCACAACCCCGCGTGAGCCGCCCAGGCACGCTGCTGCTCGAGGGCCTGCTCCAGCTGTGCGCGCCCGGGAGCGCTGCGCGTGACGATCCCGCATCGGCGCGCAGCGAATTCCAGCACCACTGCGATCACCACCATGCCGGCCAGCGGCACCAGGACGGTCGGGCTACCGGACCCCGCCTCACGGTTGAAGGCCTCCCGGATATCGGTGAAGGGGAGGGTGGCCGCTGCGAAAAGGTTGTTGATCGCGTGCAGGGCGATCGGCGCCTCAAGTCCACCGGTGCGCCAGGCCAACCAGGAGGCCGTCACCCCGAAACCGAAGTAGAAGATATTGAGCCAGATGTCGGCGGCGAAGTGAATCACGGTGAAGAACAGGCTCGACACCAGCGTCGAGGCGAGGAACGCCGCCGTCCGCGGCCGGATCCATGCCGCGACGCTGCGCAGGACGAAACCCCGGAGAAAGTACTCCTCGCCAGCCGACTGCAGCGGCATGGTCAGCAGGATCGCCACCATCAGGAGCACGGAGTACGGCCGCCACTGAAGGTCCTGCTGCTCGCCCAGGAGGAAACTCAACCCGTGGAGCACCGCCCAGGCCGGGAGGACGATCAGCGCCACCCGCCCGAGCCATCCCCAGCGGACCCGGCCCGCCACCGAGGACAGCCAACCCGGCCGTTGCCCGATGAGCACCCAGGCCCCCAGCATGGTCACCGGGATCAGCAGAGCGAGGCTCACGTTGTTCATGATGAACAGCCAGGGTCCGAGCACAATGGTGCCCGTCTGGAGGTCGAGGGAGGTGTCAACACCGTCGAGCACGATCCCGGTGACGCTGAGGATCATGGAGATGATCAGCCACACGAGGGTGACCACCACGAGGCCGGCGAGCGACTTCCACCAGCGGAAACGCGGGCTGCGGAAGAACTGCACGTGATCGGTCTCGGTGACCGGAAGCGTCGGCAGAGCCTCGGTCGGAAGCGGAGGGAGCGCGGCTGCCTGGGTCATGAAGGAGAACCTCTGGGGGTTGCGGAAGAGCGGGGTGGGAGTCGCCCGCCACCCTACCGATTCAGATCGGGGAACCAGAGGCTGATCTCACGTGCTGCCGACTCGGCCGAATCCGAGGCGTGGACGAGGTTGAGCCGGTTGGAGGTCGACAGGTCACCGCGGATGGTGCCTGCCGCAGCGGCGATACCGTCGGTCGCCCCGTTGAGCGCCCGGACCGCTTCAATGGCGCGCTCCCCCGCCAGGACGACAGCGACCAGCGGCCCCGCGGTGATGAACGTCCGCAGCGCCGGGTAGAAGTCACGGCCGACATGCTCGGCGTAGTGACGATCGGCAAAGGCGCCGTCGATCGAGCGCAGGTCCATCGCCACCAGGCTGAGTCCCTTGGCCTCATAGCGGCTGAGAACGGTGCCGACGAGGCCGCGGGACACCGCGTCGGGCTTCACCAGGACCAAGGTCATCTCTGTCATGGGGGTCACCCTATCGGGGGCAGTTCGGTCGCCGGCAGGGATCCCTCACGCCAGCTTCTCGCCGGACCGGCTTTCCCGGGCGCGGTCAATCCTCCGCCCCAGGACGTAGATGATCAGGTGCAGTCCGGCGAACAGCCCACCGACGCCGAACATCCAGGGAGTGAGCAGGCCAAGAGCGACGGCCACGATCTGGGTGACCCAACCCAAATACCATCCCCCCACGGTGCGCGACCGGGCGGCCGCGACAACGGCCACCGCGATCGCACCGCCGCCGGCGGCGAAGGCCTGCCCGGCGGTGGCGTCGTCGACGACGATCATCCCCGGGATCGCCAGCCCGAACACGATCGCCTCGAAGCCGAGGTTGGCGACCAGGGCGCGGTTCATCGGATTTCCCGGCGACAACCTCACCACGGGTCGCCGTCCTCGTCCTCGCGATGGCGTTCACGGACCAGCAGCGCTCGTGCCTCACCGGCCAGGATCGCTGAACCCACCACCAGTACCCCCGAGCCCGGACCTGCCTCGTCCGCGAGCCGGGCCGCCACGTCCAAGGCGTCGACCAGCGACACCTGCACATGGACCTGGTCCTGGTCGAACCGGTCGAGCGCGAGTTCGGCGAGTTCATCGGCGGGCATCCCTCGGTCAGTGGAGGCGACCTGGGTACACACGAGCGCCGAGGCGTCGGCGTCCAGCAGTTCGAGCATGCCGTCGACATCCTTGTCCGCCATGACTCCGACGACGGCGATGAGGGGAGAGAAATCGAAGGCCTCGCGAGCGCCGGCCAGAGCGGCGGCGAGACCGTGAGGATTGTGCGCGGTGTCCAGCACCACGGTGGGGCTGGTGCGGACGACCTCGAGACGGGCGGGGGCAGCCACCGCTGCCAGGCCGTCGGCGATCACGTCGGGCGCCAGTCCCCGTCCACCCAGGAATGCCTCTACCGCGGCGACCGCGAGGGCGGCGTTCTCGGCCATGTGCGCCCCGAACAGGGGGAGGTAGAGGTCACCCACCGGCCCGCCCGCCGCGTCGATCCGCAACACCTGCCCCCCGACAGCCGGCGCACGCTCAAGCAGGGCGAAATCCCGACCCTGCACGACCATTCGCGCACCGACCTGGTGACAGCGCCCGGCGATAACATCCATCACGTCGGCGTACTGGGCGGCGGTCACCGCGACCGAACCCTCCTTGATGATGCCCGCCTTCTCGGTGGCGATCTCGACCGGAGTTCCGCCCAGCAGATGGGCGTGGTCCAGGTCGACCGGGGCAATCACCGCGATCTGCGCATCGGCGACGCTGGTGGCGTCCCAGGCGCCGCCCAGGCCCACCTCGACCACCGCAACGTCGACCGGGGCTTGGGCGAATGCCTCATAGGCCAGCCCGGTCATCACCTCGAAGAAGGTCATCGCGACGCCGTCGGGTTGCTGTTCATCGACCATCGTCACCAGTGGCATGACATCGTCGACGAGCGCGTCGAAACGTTCGACCGCGACTGGCTCACCATCGATGGCGATGCGTTCGGTCAGGTCGGCCAGGTGCGGCGAGCTGTACCGACCGACGCGCAGGTTCAGGGCACGCAACAGCGACTCGATGATGATCGCCGTACTTCCCTTGCCGTTGGTCCCGGTGATCTGGATCACCGGAAAGGCCCGGTGCGGCTCCCCCAGCAGATCGGCGAGGGCTCGGATCCTGGCCAGACTCGGCGCCACCCGGCTCTCTGGCCAGCGGGACTGCAGAGCAGTGAGGATCTCAGCATGGGTACGCATGGTGTCGACCAGCCTAATGCGTGCCAGACCAGCCGTTGACCGACCGGTACAGTGGTGCGCATGAGTTCTTGGGCGACCGCCGCGCGAAGCGACTGGCGAGGCTGGGTCGGCCTGGCTTCCCGGCTGGTCCTCGGCGGGGTCCTGCTGGTCGCGGGCCTGCTCAAGGTCGGCAACCTGGGCGAATCCGTCGTCGCCGTCCAAGCGTACCGACTCCTCCCCTACGAGTTGACCACCATCGTGGGCTACGCGCTGCCCCTGGTAGAGATCTTCATCGGGCTGCTGCTCCTGACCGGCCTGTTCACCCGGTCAGCCGGTATCGTCGGCGGGCTGCTCATGGTGGCCTTCATCATCGGTATCAGCAGCGCCTGGGCGCGGGGCCTCTCCTTGGACTGCGGGTGCTTCGGCGGTGGCGGGGAGATCCCGCTGGAAGAAGCCCTCGCCGCCTACCCGTGGGAGATCGCCCGCGATGTCGGCCTGCTGGCGACGGGCGCCTGGCTCGGCATCCGACCCGCGACCCCGTTCGCCGTGGACAATCTCCGCCGCCCTCCCGGGGCGCCCGGGCCCGACTCCCCACTCACCGACACCCCCTTCGAGACAGACACACCTGAGCACCAGACCGCGACCCTGTCCCAAAGGAGCTGACTGATTCCATGGCCGGCACGACCTCGAACCGCCGCGAACAACTGAAGCGCCAGCAGGAGGCGGCCGCCCGCCAGCGCCGGGTCAACCAGATCATCGCGATCTCGGTGGCCGCCGTCGTTCTTGTCCTCGTCGCCGTCTTCGTCGTCGTCCTGCTGCAAGGGGGCGCGCTACGGCCCAGTGGAACCCAGATCGTCCCAGCCGCCGCGAGCGCGGA
>JBKEBV010000080.1:0-28921 GCA_047973315.1 Propioniciclava sp. | reverse complement strand
CGCTGGAAGTACCACTGTGTCTGCTGGCGGTCATTGGGGGAGGCGAGCGCCACCACGCTGGCGACGCGAGGGTTGAGATACTCGGTGATGCGCTTGATCGCACCGCCCTTGACTGCGGCGTCGCGGCCCTCGAAGACGACGACGATGCGCGCCCCGGTCTCCTTGACCCATTTCCTGCATCTCGACGAGTTCGGCCTGGAGGCGGGTGAGCTCAGCCTCATAGATCTTCTTGGGCAGCTTCTTCGGACTCATGCTCCATCATGGCAGGTTGCCGCGCCAGCAGTAACCGATCGGCACTGCGCTATCGCTATACCCAGGAGCGCGCCGGGGAAGAGGTGCCCGGCGCACGGCGATTATCCGCCGGAAGCCTCCCCGGACGCGTCCGGATCGGTGAGATTGGCCAGGAAGTCCTCGAACCGGGCGCCGATCTCCTCGGCGTTGGGAAGCTGCTGCTCCGACGGCGGGACGACGCCCGTGCTCTCGGTGAAGGTGTCGAACTGCTCCTCCAGGGCACCGATGAGGGTGCGCATCTCATCGTTGTCGGCGATCTGGGCGTCGATGGCCCTGCGGACGGTCGTCGAGGCCGCGTCGAGGCCGTTGAAGGGGAGACGCAGCTGCGTGGTGTCCTGGATGGCGGTGAGCAGGGCCGAGGCGGCAGGTGGAAAATCTGTCTCGGTGAGGTAGTGCGGAACGTGCGCAAGCAATCCGTGCACCGGTTGGCCGGCCTCGCCCATCCGCAGCATCAGCAGCGCCGAGAACGGCGCCCGGAGCGCGAAGGTACCCAGCACCGGGGGTTCGGTGACCAGTGCCGGGTCGCTCCCGTACCGGCTCACCACGACCGGCCGCGTGTGGGGGGCTGGGGACGGCATGGTCTGCACCAGGACCGTCCGGGTCACCTCCAGCTGTGCCACGACATGCCCGATGGTCGCGGCGACCCGCTCCCACTGCAGCGCCGGCTCGGGGCCAGCGAGGAGCAGGAAGTCGCGCCCGTCGGTGTCGGTCACCTGGTGCAGTGCGATCTCCGGGGCGTGGTAGTCGGTGAAATGGGTCTTGTCGAAGGTGATGGCCGGCCGGTGGGCGGTGTAGTCGACCAGCTGG
This sequence comes from Propioniciclava sp., assembly GCA_047973315.1. Classification (GTDB taxonomy): domain Bacteria; phylum Actinomycetota; class Actinomycetes; order Propionibacteriales; family Propionibacteriaceae; genus Propioniciclava. The sequence continues at coordinate 27,823 of JBKEBV010000080.1, read as the reverse complement.
TCGGCGTCAAAGGTGCCCAGCAGCTTGTTCGGCAGGTGCTGGAGAAACTGGTCGTTCAACTGGCGGGAGGCGTGTCCGGCGTCGGCATAGTTCTGCATCGTGATGACGAGGGTGTCGGCGCGGATGCTTCGCTGATCGATGTGCGGCGCCCATGAGAACAACGCGGTGGGATCAAGCACGAGCTCAACCTCCTCGGTAGCAGCAGATTCGGTGTCGCACTGGTCAACGCCGAAGCGGTATCAGACATTCCCCCGATGTCGGTGTCTCTCAACCCGACGTTGAACCGCGCGCTCGCGTCGCTCCGAGGTGAGCCCATGGTCGAGCGAGAACCGTCCCGGACCGGTGAGCACCAGCGGGAGCGCGAGTGCGGCGTAGGCGAGGGTGGCCTCCCCGCTGAGGGCGCCGGTGGCCGGGTCGACGACGGGGCTCATGGTGAGCACGACGACGGTGTAGATCCCGACCATGACCATCGCCTGCAGCGCAGCAGCCACCCGGGTGACGAACCCGAGCGCCAGCAGGACCGGCAGTAGTGCCTGGGCGACGATCACGCCGATGGCGATGAGCTCCGGCGCGGCCGCGCCCACAGGGTTGCCGCGGACCTGGGCGACGAACTCCCCGAAGGTGAGCAGTTGCCGCATCGCGTGGAGAACCAGCGGAAGGGAGGACAGCCGCAACAGCAGCAGGCCGATATCGGTGGAGGCCCGGTTCTGGGTGCGGGACATCTGCCAGGCCCACGCGTCCGAGGCGCGGAACTCATCACCTGCCGACCCCTCACCAGTGACGACCTCCGGTGGCGGGACCGGATCCCGACCTGGAGACGGCCACGGCTGGGCCGGGGCCGGGGGGTTCATCGTCGGGAGCACGGCGGTCCGGTGGTCGACATAGTTGGGCGGCGGTGGGGCGAGCGCCTGGGTCGGCTCGCTGTCGGAGGACAGGTCGCTGGTCGGGAGCTTTGCGGTCCGGTGGGCGACCTCGTCGGCTGGCGGGACGAACGCCTGGGTCGGTTGACCATCGGGGGGCAGGTCAGAGGCCGGCAAAGCGGCGGTCGCCTCGCTGTCGGGGGAAGCAGCCTCACCGAAGCGGTCGGGAGCTGGCACCGGTACCGCGACGGTCGGCTCGCGGTCCTCATCACGCGGACGAGCATCGGGCCACTGCGTCATCTCCGGTCTCCTTTCCCCGAGCCGCCGGTCCGAACGACCTGAGGTGTCAGGCACAGGCTACCTGCCGTCGCGAGGTGGCCCCCGGCAGGGGAGGGGGAGGCCCGGCCTTGCGGGGGTGGCGATACTGGAGCCCGCGCGACGAGGTGGAGGGGGAGGCGACATGGAGGACGGTGCCACCGTCGCTGGGCTGCTTCAGGTGATTGATCTGGCCGGGGTGGTGACCAATGCGGTGCTGGGGGGCGTGGTGGCCCGGTCCGCCCGGCTGGACCTGATGGGCTTTTCCATCGTGGCGATCGTCAGCGGTCTGGGCGGCGGGATGCTCCGCGACACCCTGCTCCAGGCAGGCACTCCGGCCGCGCTGACCAGCACCCGGTTTCTGGCTGCTGCGCTGGTCGGGGCGCTGGTGTCCTATCTCATCCCCATCGGCGGACGTCGGTGGAACTACCCGCTGCTGGTTGTCGACGCGCTCGCGGTGGGCACCTGGGCGGTTGCGGGCACCGCCAAGGCGCTCGGCGCGGGTCTTGATGCGCTGCCAGCGGTGATGCTCGGCCTGGTGACCGCGGTCGGCGGTGGCGCTCTCAGAGATGTGATGCTGCAGCAGCGCCCGGCGATCCTGGGCGGGAACACGCTGTATGCCACGGCCGCGCTCGCCGCATCGGTGGTGATGGTGCTCGCCGCCGCAGCCGGTTTTCCCGGCATCGGGATGGTCACCGGAACGGTCGCCGGCGCTGGACTGACGTTGATCTCGCGCTGGCGCCGGTGGTCGCTGCCGCTGGCGCCGACAGGTCCGCAGGTCTGCTGAGCTCCGCAGATGACCGCAGCGCGGTGACCCCTCGGCCATCGGATCCTCGGTGCGGGCGGGGGGTGACCAGATTGCCTTAACATGACATAATGTCGATTATCGGCCTAGCGTATCGGGCATGTTCGTCGGACAGCGTCGTCGTGACGTACGATCGAGGTCTATGTCTTCTCCGTTCCGGGCGATGGGGTTGCTCTTCCGTCGGTACCGCGCTGCTCAGCTCGTCGTCCTGACCGTGGGCTTCGGGCTCTACTCGGTGCTCCTCAAAGCGTGGCGGATCCGGGCCCAGTGGGAATTTCCTCCCGGGGTGACGCCGGCCCTGCAGGCGGTCAGTGACGTCGCGTTCGCGGCCGGGTGGATCCTGCTGTGGGTCGGCTCATACGCCTTGGCACGTCGCTCGTGGGTCCGTACCAGCATCGTCGTCGGCGCCTCACTGCTCACCACCGTGATGATGCTGCTGGTCTTTTTCAACCACGAATACCAGATGAAGACGGGGTCGCCGCTCACGTTGACCCGTATCGGCCAGGCCCTGTTCCAGTCCGACGAGATCGGCGTGATCATCGCCGCGGAATTCACCGTAGGAACCACGGCGCGGTTGCTGCTGGGCATCATGATCGTGGTGGTGCTGCCGCTGCTGACGCCTTTCGTCGCGTCGTTCGTGCTGCGCGACCTGGATCCGGACGCGCCGACAGGCCCCCCGCGGATACGGTCACGGATCCTGGTGGCCGGCGGCGTCGCGGCGTGCATGGTGGCCTCGGCCTGGAGCCCGGCCACCGCGTCAGCCCAGTTCTCCCGAGCGCCGCTGACCAACATCATCCTGACGCCGGTGCTGCAGTCCCAGGCGCTCACCACCGACACCGACCTTGATCTGAGCATGCCCGATCCGGACACCACTCATCTGGTGCCGACCGAACGGACCCGCCCCCTCAATGTGGTGCTGATCACCCTCGAATCACAGCGGGCCACCGAAACCCTCCCCGAGACCGAGGAGCCGGTGACCCCGGTCCTGGACGAACTCCGGACCACCAGTCTGACCGCCGACCGGGCCTACGCGATCCTGCCGCACACCTCGAAGTCGCTGGTCGCCTCCCAGTGCGGAATGGAGCCACCCTTCGACCACGAGAACTCCGAAGGTGAGACCGACGGCCTCGTCGCGAAGTGTCTGCCGCGCCTGCTCGCCGAGCAGGGTTATGCGACCGCCTTCTTCCAATCGGCGACCGAGTCCTTCGAGCGGCGCCGCCAGGTCACCACCAATCTCGGGTACGAGACGTTTCGTCCGTTGGAATCGATGGACGCCACCGGTTTCAGCCGGGCGAACTACTTCGGCTTCGAGGACAACCTGATGCTGGAACCGAGCCGCGCCTGGGTGGAGTCACTGCCGGCCGATCAGCCGTTCTTGCTGAGCTATCTGACCGTCTCGGCCCACCACGACTACACCCTTCCCGGCATCCCGCAGGTGTCCTACATCGACGCCGAATTCCAGAACGCCTACCTCAACGGGCTGCACTACCAGGACCAGTTCGTCGGGAATGTCATCGAACAGTTCAAGGAGCTCGGGCTCTACGACAGCACCGTCTTCGTCATCCTCGGCGACCACGGTGAGGGGTTCTGGGAGCACGGCGCTTTCGGCCACGATGACATCCTCTACGACGAGGGGGTGCGCATCCCTTTGATGATCCACGGCCCCGGCGTCGCGCCGGGCGCCTACCGCTCCCCCATCATGCAGTCGACCGTCACCCCCAGCGTTCTGGACGTCCTGGGCTACGACGTGGAGAACTCGGCCATCACCGAGCAGTCGATGCTGGCCGGGCCGGACGGAACGCCCACGATGATGACCTGCCTCGACCCCGGCCAGTGCGTTGCCTCGGTGGCCGACAACAAGAAGTACATCCATTACTTCGGTGATCGCCAAGATCTCGTGTTCGATCTTGAGAACGATCCCGGCGAGATGACGAATATCGCCCGGGCGACCGACCCGGCCTGGATCGATGAGCGGCGGACCGAACTGATCGACTGGTGGCTGCGCAGCCAAGGCCGCTACGAGGAGATGCGGTCGTCCTGAGCGGTGCGGTTCTGGGCGGGCGCTGTGGACCCGGCACTACTGCCGGGTCCTCGCGCCCGAGTTGTCACAAGTTGATCATGTGGCCGGCGACGCCCTCGGCGGCCTCCTTGATCGCCTCCGACAGCGTCGGATGGGCGTGGACCGCGCGACCAACCTCATCGGCGGTGAGATCCCACAGCTGGGCGAGCACCAGTTCGGGCAGCAGTTCGGTCACATCGGGGCCGATCATGTGGGCGCCGAGAATCTCGTTGTGCTCGGCGTCGGCGACGATCTTGACGAAGCCGACCCCCTCCCCCAGCCCCCACGCCTTGGCATTGGCCGAGAACGGGAACTTGCCGACCTTCACGGTGAAGCCGAGATCCTTCGCCTGCGCCTCGGTATAACCGAAGGCGGCGATCTGCGGCTGGCAGTAGGTCGCCCGCGGGATCATGTCGTAGTTGACCGGCATCGTCTCGGCGCCGGCAAGGGTCTCTGCGGCCACCACGCCCTGAGCCTCGGCGGTGTGGGCCAGCATCATCTTGCCCGTGCAGTCGCCAATGGCGTAGATCCCGTCGATGTTGGTCCGCATGAACTCGTCGATCTCGATGGCGCCCCGGTCCGACAGTGCCACCCCGGTGTTCTCCAGGCCGTAGCCGTCCACTCGCGGGAGGAAGCCCATCGCCTGCAGCATCAGATCGGCCTCGAGCACCGTCGCTTCGCCACCCTGGGCCGGCTCGATGGTGACCCGGACCCCGGAGCCGGTGTCCTCGACCGCGGTGACTGCTGTGGAGGTCAACACGGTGATCCCGAGCTTCTTGTAGGCCTTGAGCAATTCCTTGGAGATTTCCGGATCCTCATTGGGGACCATCCGGTCGAGATACTCCACGATCGTCACCTCGACGCCATAGGTCCGCAGTACGTAGGCGAACTCGGTGCCGATGGCGCCCGAACCGCCGATGATGATCGAGTCGGGCAGTGCGTCGGCGAGGATCTGCTCCTTGTAGGTGATGACGTGGGGACTGAGCGAGGTGCCGCGCAGAAGCTTGGTGGTGGCCCCGGTGGCGATGATGCAGTCGTCGAAGGTCACGTCCTGCTGCTGACCGTCGTTGAGCGTGACCTGAATCGTCTTCGCGTCGGTGAAGGTGCCCCATCCGTGGATCTCGGTGATCTTGTTCTTCTTCATCAGGTAGTGGATGCCATTGACCATCCGCTGGGACACCTCACGGCTGCGGGTGTAGGCCTTGCCGAAATCGAGGCTGATGTCCCCGGAGATCCCGAAGGTCTCGGCCTCGTGGGTGAGGATGTGGGCGAGCTCAGCGTTGCGCAGCAGGGACTTGGTCGGCACGCACCCGACGTTCAGGCAGACACCGCCCCAGTACTCCTTCTCGATGATGGCGACCGACTTGCCCAGTTGGGAGGCGCGAATGGCGGCCACGTACCCACCGGGCCCGGCACCGAGGACGACGACGTCGAAGTGTGAGCTCATGAGGCAACCTTAGAACACTGCTCGGGCTCCTCGGACGGCCGCCCGCGACTCGGGTGAGGTCGGTATCTCGACTACGCTGTCCCCTCGTGACTCGTAACTCCTCTGCCAATGTGGGTCGGCTCGTCCGGAGCGCCCGTACCCAGCGTGGCCTCTCCCCCGACCAGGTTGCCGAAGCCCTCGATCTGACCACCGACGACCTCGCCCGCATCGAGCGTGGCGAGGTTTCGCTCGACCAGGGGACCCTCGAACGGATGGCCGATGTCATCGAGGATCCGTCGCTGGCCCCCCGGGGCCGCACGATGCACCTGCGGGTGACCGGCCCGACCAGGCTCAGCGGCAGCATTGACGTGCGGTCGTCGAAGAACGCAGCGGTTGCTCTGCTGTGCGCCTCGCTGCTCAACAAGGGCCGCACCGTGCTGGAGGGCATCGCCCAGATCGAGGAGGTCAACCGCATCCTGGAGGTTCTGGAGAGCATCGGGGTGACGGTCACCTGGTCAGAGGACCGCAGCGAACTGGAACTCATCCGCCCCGAGGTCCTCGACCTGGCCAACATGGATGAAGGCGCCGCTCGCCGTACCCGCAGCGTGATCATGTTCCTCGGCCCGCTGCTGCACATGGTGCCCGAGTTCAGCCTGCCCTACGCCGGCGGCTGCAACCTCGGTGCGCGCACGGTCACCCCACATCTGCAGGCACTGCACCACTTCGGCCTGGATGTGAAGGCCACCGAGAACTGGTACCGGGCCACGGTCAACGAGGCCAACGGTGGTGTCCGACGGATCACCCTCACCGAGCGCGGCGACACCGTCACCGAGAATGTCCTGATGGCGGCAGCCCTGCACCCGGGCGCCACCATCATCCGCAACGCATCGCCGAACTACATGGTCCAGGACCTGTGCTTCTTCCTGGAGTCGCTCGGGGTGAGGATCGAAGGCATCGGGTCGACGACACTCACTGTCCACGGGTGCGAACGTATTGAGGCCGACGTCCGGGTGGCCCCCTCGGAGGATCCCATTGAGGCGATGAGCCTCATCACCGCAGCCATCGTCACCGACTCCGAGCTGACCATCTGCCGCTCGCCGATCGAATTCCTCGAGATCGAGCTGTCCATTCTCGACGACATGGGCCTGCGCTACAGCCTCAGTGAGGAGTACAGCGCCCAGAACGGCCGGACCCGGCTGGTGGACATCACCGTCTATCCGAGCACGCTGCGGTCGGCCCAGGACAAGATCCACCCGATGCCCTTCCCGGGCCTCAACATCGACAACCTGCCGTTCTTCGCGGTGATCGCCGCCGCCGCGGAGGGTAGCACCCTCATCCACGACTGGGTCTATGAGAACCGCGCGATCCACCTGGTCGACCTCAGCAAGCTCGGCGCCTCGGCGCAGTTGCTGGATCCGCACCGGCTGCTGGTGCAGGGGCCGACCCGGTGGCGCAGCCAGGAGCTCATCTGTCCGCCAGCCCTGCGCCCCGCCGTCTGCCTGCTGCTGGCGAGCCTGGCCGCGCGCGGTGTGAGCGTCCTGCGGGACGTGTACGTCATCAACCGCGGCTATGAGGATCTTGCGAACCGGCTGAACCGGCTCGGTGCTGACGTCCAGACCTTCTTCGACTGAAGCGGAGCCCGTCGGCAGCAAGGCGAACCGTGCCGGTGCGGCGCCCGGCGGTGACGGCCCCGGCGGCTCGGCCTGCCGCGGGCCGCGTCGGCTCGGACGGTCAGGGCACCTCAGCGGACCCGGGTCACCTCGAAGTGGAACCGGGGCGACACCAGATCCTCCTGAGCGGCGACCAGGGAGAGCTCGCGTCGGTCCAGCCCGGTGGTGTGTTCCAGGACGGAGTAGACGATGTCGGCGGTCCGTCCGACGGCCTCGGCGACCGAGCCTGAGCTCAGGTAGGCGGCCAGGAACATCGCGGCGGTCAGATCCCCCGATCCGGTGAAGGCGCGGCCCAGCAGCGGGGTTGTCACCGCCCAGGCGCCGTCCGGGCTGACCGCGACCATGGTCACCGTGTCCGGGTCGGTCTCGGCCACTACCACGGAGGTGACCAGGACGATGCCGGGGCCGCGCGCCCGCAGGGCGTCGACGCCGTCGAGGACCTGGGCAAGCGTGGTCGTCTCCCGCCCGGTGAGATAGTTCAGCTCATAGTGGTTCGGGGTGAGGATGTCGGCGGCCGGGACCACGTGTTCCCGGACGAACTCGGGGATCCCCGGCAGCACGTACATCCCGCGGCCCACGTCGCCCATCACCGGATCGCAGCAGTAGATCGCCGCGGGATTGTGTGCCTTGACCTGGTCGACCACGGCGAGGATCTCCGCGCCCATGGCGGGAGCACCCTGGTAGCCGGTGAGGATCGCGGTGACCTGGTCGAGAACGCCGAGATCGTCGATCCCGGAGACGACGTCGCGCACATCCTCAGGCCTGAGAAGCGGGCCCTTCTTGCTCGGGTAGGAGGTGTTGTTGCTGAAGTGCACCGTGATGACCGGCCAGACCTCAAACCCCAACCGCATGAGCGGAAAGGCTGCCGCGCTGTTCCCGACGTGCCCGTAGGCGACGGTGGACTGGATCGAGAGAATTGTCCTCACAACCGACCATTGTGCCCGGTGAGGAACAGCCGGAACCAGTATGCTCACCGGGGTCCCGACGGTGGGTCCGCAGCGATGCTCCGCACCCGTGGCGATGCCCGTGACCAGGCGAACCCCCGATGCCCTAGGGTGGGGCCCCATGGGGCAACGGGATGCCGGACGATATCCGTACTTCGATGCCGACTTCATCGCTCTCGCCCACCGTGGCGGGGCCTGCGCCCAGGCACCCGCCGCCTTGGAGAACTCGCTGCGAAGCTTCGACGCAGCGGCAAGCTTGGGTTACCGCCATCTCGAGACCGATGTGCACGCGACCTCGGACGGGGTGCTCATCGCCTTCCATGATGACCGGCTTGATCGGGTCACCGATGCCACCGGTGTGATCGCCGACCTGCCGTGGTCGGTGGTCTCGCGGGGCCTGATCGGGGGCCGGGAACCGATCCCGCGGTTCTCCGACCTGCTGGAGGCCCTCCCCCAGGCCCGTTTCAACTTGGACATCAAGGCAGATGCCGCGACCGACCTGCTTGCCGCCACCCTGGCCCACCACAGCGCTGGCGCGCGCGTGTGCGTGGGCAGCTTCAGCACCCGGCGGATCGGTCGCTTCCGTCGCCTCACCCGCGGCGAAATTGCGACCTCCGCATCGCCGGCCGAGGTCGCCGTGTTCGCCTTCGGCCCGGGACTGCGTCGGCGTTGGCCGTTGGTCTGCCAGGCCTTCCAGGTCCCCGAGCGGGAGCCGCGTACGCGGGTGCGCGTGGTGACCCCCGGACTGATCGCGGCGGCCCACCGTCGCGGCGCTGCAGTTCACGTGTGGACGGTGAATGACCGGGCCGCGATGGAGAGCCTGATCGATCTCGGCGTTGACGGCCTCGTGACCGACGAGATCGCCCTGCTGAAGCAGGTGCTTCAGGAGCGGGGTATGTGGGAGGGGAACCGATGAACCAGAGCAGTGCCTCACCGGGGGCCACCGCACTCCACCGGGGAACGAGTTCGATGCGCACGGTGGTGTCCTGGGCCATGTGGGACTGGGGAGCCCAGCCCCTCAACACGGTGGTCATCACCTTCGTCTTCAGTGTGTACATCACCTCGGCGGCCTTCGGCACCGAGAACGACACCAGCATCGCGCTGAGCGTCTCCACCGCCGTCTCCGGCCTGATCGTCGCTCTGGTGGCACCGGTCCTGGGCCAGAATTCCGACCGGACCGGGCGCACCGTGCGAAACCTGCGCTGGCAGACCTGGCTGATGGCGCTGCTGGTGGCGGGACTGTTCTTCGTCCGTCCCGAACCGGGCTACCTCTGGATCGGGCTCGGGATCCTCGGGGTGGCCTCCATCGTCGGGGAGATCGCGTCGGTGAACTACTATGCGCTGCTCGATGAGGTGGCGACCAAGGAGAATGTCGGCCGGGTCTCGGGGTTCGGATGGGGCATGGGATATCTCGGCGGGATCATCGCGCTGCTGGTGCTCTACTTCGGCTTCATCTCCCCCGACGTCGGCCTGTTCGGCGTCAGCGATACCGACGGACTCGATATCCGCGCATCCATGGTGGTGTGCGGGGTGTGGATCCTGGTGTTCACGCTGCCGACCTTCCTCGCGCTGCGTGACCGACCCAGGCCCGCCGTGCCCAGGCTCGGAGTCCGGGCGGCCTACCGTCGCCTCGGCCAGTCCATCGCTGCGGTCTGGCGGACCAACCGCCAGACGATGTACTTCCTGGGCGCTTCCGCGCTCTTCCGCGACGGGCTCGCCGGGGTCTTCGCCTTCGGTGCGGTGCTGGCGGCGGGAACCTTCGGCTTCACCGCTGGGGATGTCATCGTCTTCGGCGCGGCGGCCAATGTGATCGCCGGAGTCTCGACGATGCTCTTCGGCCTGCTGGACGACCGGATCGGCCCCCGGAAGGTGATCCTGATCTCGCTGGGTGCCCTGGTCGTCCTGGGGACCTGCATCTTCCTGCTCCACGACCGCGGCCAGATTGTCTTCTGGACCTTCGGGATGGCGATGACGGCATTCGTCGGCCCGGCGCAGTCGGCTTCACGCTCCTTCCTGGCGCGCCTCATCCCGTCGGGGCAGGCCGGTGAGATGTTCGGCCTGTACGCCACCACGGGAAGGGTCATCTCCTTCCTCTCCCCCGCCTTCTTCGGCGCGGCGATCCTCATCGGAGCAGCTGTCACCGGACAGGAGAACACCCAGTACTGGGGAATCCTCGGCATTGTGGTGATCCTGCTGGCAGGCTTCGTGGTCATGCTCCGCGTTCAGGATCCCGATCCTGTCGTGGGCTGAGGGAACATTCCTTGGACCGGTACCGTTGGCATCGACGAAGGAGGACGCATGCCTGACAAGTCACTCAAGGGCCAGGGCTTGGGGAGCCGGAGCCTCGCCGACGGTGAAGGTGTCGAACTCGCAGCACGCCGGACGATCGCTTTCGTCTGCCCGCAGGATCACGAGTTCAGCCTGACGTTCGCGGCTGAGGCTGAGTTGCCGACCCTGTGGGAATGCCCCAAGTGTGGCAGTGAGGCTCGACGGGCCGATGGCGTGGAACCAGAGGTCAAGGAGACCAAGCCGGTCCGGACCCACTGGGACATGCTGCGTGAACGGCGCTCCATCGAAGAACTTGAAGACATCCTCGCCGAGCGCTTGGAGCAGATCCGCGCCGACGACTGAGCCGCGCGGACCTGGTGAGTCCGGTCCGCTGATGGGTGCTGGTTCCTGCACCCGACCCTGCGGAGACGTCACCCTCCAGGCTCAGTCCTCGATCTCGCCCCGGATGGTGCCGGGATCGTCGCGCCGGGGCCCCGGCGGGTGGTTCTCGGCGGTGTCGGCGTCAGCGACCGTCTCCCCCTCGACCACCGTGTCGGGGTTCATCCGCAGGTCGATCAGACCTACCTGGTGGGCGTAGGGCCGGGTCGCGTTCCTGGCCAGCCGCGCCATCCCGCGGCGGGCGAGCGCCCGGGTGCCCGGAAGCAGGCAGAACAGGGCGAGCACGTCGCTGAGGAAGCCGGGGAGGATCAGGAGGCCTCCGGCGAGCACCACCAAGGCGGCGTCGCTCACGCGCCTCCCGGCGCTGGAGGCATCGCTCACCGGCTCGAACAGCGAACGGACCGCTTTGCTGCCCTGACGACGCCACAGCAGACCACCGAGGACGGCCATCGCGACCAGCGCAGCAACGGTCCACCCGACACCAATGGTGTCGACCGCCGTCACCAACAACCAGATCTCGGCGACAACACCGATGCCGAGGATGGCCGGGATCAACCATCGTGCGCGCATCAGTCGCCCCCGCGACGTCTCTGCGCCGCGCGGGTGCCTGCCGTCCACACGGACCCGGCCAGGCGTCCGGCCGTCCGGCCGACAGTGTCGGCGCCGGCGCGGGCCCGCCCGGCCAGTGCCCGGAGTTGCCGGCCACGGTGCTGAAGCCCCAGGCGTGTGGTGGAGCGCATCGCCTCGACGACCACGGCGCCGTCCATCTTGGAGTCACCGTGTTCCCGCTCCCGGAACTCGATGGGGACCTCGACGATCCGTCCGCCGTTGGAATACACGTGCCAGGTCAGGTCACGTTGGATGCCGTACCCGTGCTGGTCGATCGGATGGGCGAGTGCGGCTTGAAGGATCGGGGCGCGGAAAGCGTTGAGCCCACCGGTGATGTCCTTGATCGGGAGCCCCAGCATCATCCGGGTGTAGAGGCTGCCTCCCCGGGAGAGGAACTCCCGCGACCGGGGCCAGTTGATCACGCTCCCTCCCCGGACCCACCGGCTGCCCTTGACCATGTCGGCCCGCTCCAGGGCCGCCAGCACACGCGGGAGTTCTTCGGGCTGATGGCTTCCATCGGCGTCGAACTCGACCAGCACGTCGTAGCCGCGCTCCAGCCCCCATCCAAAACCGGCCAGGTAGGCAGCGCCGAGCCCCTCCTTCCCCTCGCGGTGCAGCACATGGACCTGATCATCGGTGGCCGCCAACTCATCGGCCCGAACTCCGGTGCCATCAGGAGAGTTGTCATCGACCACGAGCACCTCGACGTGCGGCGTCGCCGCGCGGAGCCGACCGACGATCATGTCGATATTGTCGATCTCGTTGTAGGTCGGGATGATCACCAGCACGCGCCCCAGCGATGGGGGCCCCTCCGGAAACACTCAGCTACTCCTCACCGGCCCGGGGCGTCCCGGACACATCGGTGTCCATTCTTCCACCGCGACGTACCCGAACCTTCCGGATCAGTCCCAGGCCGACGCCGACCAGGCCCAACCCGGCCAGGCCGGCCTCGGCCGGGCCGGCGAGGGTCATCGCCGGCGTCACCGGATGCCCCAGTGGCATGTTCTCCACACCCGAGGCGCTCACGCTGTCGGGTGCTGTCCACAGGGTCTCGCCGCGTGGGCCGATCCGCCCGCTCACCCCGGAGGTGGTGACCACCAGGATGTCCCGGCGCATCTCGGCGGCACGAACCCGGGTGGCGGCGAACTGCTGATCGATCTGCGCTGTTCCCTGATACATCGCGTTGCTGCTGACCACGGTGAGCAGGTCGGCTCCCGTGCTCGCCTCGACCAGCGTAGGCGGGTAGATGACCTCGTAGCAGATTGCCACCCCCAACCGCAGCGAACGACCCTCTCCCAGGGGGGCCTGGATCACTCCCGGCTGGGTGCCCGGCACCCCCTGGGCTCCGACGTAGCGCAACGGTGGGATGAGCGGCAGCAGCACCGACCGCAACGGGATCCACTCCCCGAAGGGGACCAGGTTCCGCTTCTCGTAGATCTCCTGGGGGCCCTCGGGGGTCCACCACACCGACACGGTCTGGCGCTCGTCCAGCCCGGGACCCAGGTAGACCGCGCCCACCAGAATTGGACGGTCGGCCGCGGCAACTGTGCTGTCGACCAGGGCCCGGGTGGGGCCATCGGAGCGAGGATCGAGGTCGGTGCTGTTCTCCGGCCAGACGATGAACGCGGGCTCGGGATACTCTCCGGCTGCGACGGCCTCCAGCAGTGAGGCTGTCTCCTCGGCCTGATTCCTGGTGATGGTCCGGGCGGGGCCGAGCCCGTAGATTCCCCCGCCCGGGGCACCTCCCTGGACCCACCCGACGTTGATCGTGCCGGCCGAGGTGTCCGGCGGCATCCATCCGATGCCCGCCAGTCCCACCGCCAGGGTTCCCACGATCGAGGCGGTGACCCCGCCGACCCGGCGCACGGTGCGGACCTCCAGCGTGCTGGCGACCAACGCACCCATCCCGGCGAGAACAAAGCTCGCGAAGGCCGCACCCAGGAACGGGTAGTAGCCGGCCACCGGGCTGTCGACGGCTGCATAGCCCAGACGCATCCACATGAAGCCGTCGAAGGGCCACACCGCGAGGATCGCCTCGCCCGACGTCCAGATCGCGGCCGCCCACAACGGCCACAGCGGCAGTTGCCGGGTGAGCGCGAGACCGGCCCCGATCGCCAGATAGAGCAGCGAGGTGACCAGGGTCAGCCCCAGGTAGGACGCGGTCATGATGCTGGTCTGCCAGTGCAGCGACGTGCCCATGAAGGTCAGCCCGAAGAACCATCCCAGGGCCAGGGCCGCACGCAGCCCGGAGGCGGCCCGCACCGTCCAGGTGAGGGCGGCGACAGCGACGATCGCCATCGGCCAGGCGCCGTAGGGGGCGAAGGCTGAGGTGGCGATCAGACCGCCGAGAGCAACGATCACGGCCAGGAAGGCGAACGGCCACCGGCGGTGGTTCGCGGTCACTGTGGGCACCGGGCAAGCCTACCGGGAGCCCCGTCGGGTACCGGGAGCTCGTGTGCCGCCGTCACCGCATCGACTCCGAATCACCGTATGCCCCGAACACTCCCCGACGGGTGGGATCCACGCTGAAGAAGTCGCACGTTCCAGCGCTCGTGGCCTGTCGCGGCCACGACAGGCCACGAGCCTACGGTTCGTGACAGATCTCTCAGCAACCGTGGCCGGGCTGCTCCCCGGAGTTCTGGCTGACCTTGCCGATTTCGTCGCGATCCCGTCGGTCAGCGCCCAGACTCAGCATCAGGCCGATGTGGACCGGAGCGCGGCAGCCGTGGCCTCCCTGCTGGAGGGCGCCGGATGCCCCGATACCCGGATCGTCCGCGAGGGCGGCCACCCGGCCGTCATCGCCCGGTATCCCGCCCCGGCGGGAGCACCCACCCTCTGCCTGTACGCACACCACGACGTGCAGCCGGCCGGCGACCCTTCCGGATGGACGACGGATCCGTTCGTTGTCTGTGAACGTGACGGGCGACTGTACGGTCGGGGCGTCGTCGACGACAAGGCCGGTATCGGGGTGCACCTGGCGGCGCTGCGGGCCTTCGACGGTCAGCCACCGGTCGGGGTCACTGTCGTTGTCGAGGGCGAGGAGGAGATCGGATCGCCCTCCCTGGGAGCCATCCTGGAACGCCACACCGACCTGCTGCGCGCCGACGCCTACGTGATCTGCGACTCGGCGAACTGGCAGGTGGGCACGCCGGCGCTCACCACCACGCTGAGGGGCCTCGCCGACGTGGTGGTGGAGGTGACCACCCTGGACCACCCGCTGCATTCGGGACAGTACGGCGGAGCCGTGCCCGATGCTCTCACCGCCCTGGTGCGCCTGCTGAGCACGCTGCACGATGACCGCGGCGAGGTCGCTGTGGCCGGACTTACGGCTGCCCCGGAGCCGACGCTGGACTACCCCGAGGACCGGATCCGGACGGAGACGGGGATCCTCCCCGGCGGGGACCTGATCGGTTCCGGCCCACTCGCCGGCCGTCTCTGGTCCCGCCCGGCCATCAGCGTTCTGGCCGTCGATGCTCCCGGCACCGCCGAGGCCGCCAACACCCTCCTCGCCCGGGCGCGGGCGAAGGTGAGTGTCCGGGTGGCCCCGACCCAGTCCAGCGCTGAGGCGCTCGCCGCGCTGAAGGAGCATCTCCGCACTCACACACCTTGGGGCGCCCAGGTGAGCTTCGACGCCGAGACCCACGCCGACGGCACCGTGGTACCCACCGACGGGCCGGTCGCCCGGGCAGCCGTCGCGGCGTTGTCCCAGGCGTGGGGGGTGGACCCGGTCGAGACCGGCCAGGGCGGTTCCATCCCCATCGTCGCCGATTTCTGTCGGGTGTTCCCCGAGGCGGAGGTCCTGGTGACCGCCGTCTGCGACCCCGATTCGCGGATGCACGGCTTCGATGAATCCCTCCACCTGCAGGACTTCGAACGGGCATGCCTGGCCGAGACCCTGCTGCTGCACCGGCTCCGGACGACCACGACCGGTGCCGCGTGAGAGGCTGCTCGGCGTGAATGCTCCACGCCTGCTCCTGTTCGACACCGCCTCGCTGTACTTCCGGGCGTTCCACGGGCTGCCGGAGTCCCTGACCGGGGTCGACGACCAGCCCGTCAACGCGGTGCGGGGCCTCCTCGACTTCCTGGCCCGATTCATCGACCAGTACTCCCCCACTCAGGTGGCCTGTTGCTGGGATGAGGACTGGCGCCCCGCGTGGCGGGTGGAGCTGATCGAGTCCTACAAGGCGCACCGGGTCGCTGACGGCACCGCCGAAGAGGTGCCCGAGGCGTTGGCTCGGCAGGTCCCGCTGATCCGGGAGGCGCTGAATGCGCTCGGGCTACCGGTGGTCGGGCGTGCCGGCTACGAGGCCGATGACATCATCACCACCCTGACCGTCCGGGCCCGGATTCCGGTTGACGTCGTCACCGGCGATCGCGACCTGTTCCAGGTGGTCGACGATGCCGGCCCGATCCGCGTGCTCTACGTCGCCCGGGGGGTGGCCAGACACGAGCGGGTCGACCAGGAGTGGTTGCAGGCGAAGTACGGGATCACTGGCGCCCAGTACGTCGACTTCGCCGTGCTGCGGGGGGATCCTTCCGACGGGCTCCCCGGGGTGCGGGGAATCGGCGAGAAGACAGCCGCCCGGCTGCTCCAGCGCTACGGCAGTCTGGCCCGCGTGCTGGCCCACGGCGATGAGCTCACCCCGGCGGTGGCGCGGGCTCTGGCGGATGCGGCGGACTACATCGCGGTCGCGCCCCGGGTGGTTGCCGGCGCCACCGATGCCGACCTCGGCGACCCTGACCTGAGTCTGGGCAGCGCACCTGCCCGGCCGGAGGCCTTTGCCGAGTTGGCCGAGCGTCTCCGGCTGGGCGGCGCTGCGGATCGGATCGTAGCGGCGCTGGCCACCGCGCCGGACCGTGGCCGCTGACGATCAGCCGGTGGCCGGCTCGATCGGGCTGAGCACGTACACCGCTGCCCCGGCCAGCAGGTTGGGCACCCGGCCGTGCATGCGGAGACGTCGTCCGGTCTGACTGTAGGTGAACCGGCGTTCGATCCTCAGGCCGAGCCGACGGAACAGGTCTTCCAGATCGGCCAGGGTGGTGTGCCGGAGGTTCGGGGTGTTGTACCAGGCATAGGGCAACTCCCGGCTGACCGGCATCCGGCCGAGGAGCAGCCGGAACCGGTTCCGGAAGTAGCCGAAGTTCGGAACCGAGACGATCAGTCGGGAGGCGACCCGGGCCATGCCGGAGAGTACATCCTCGGGGTCGAGCATGGTCTGCAGCGTCCGGGAGAGCACCACGGTGTCATAGGAGTCGTCCGGGGTGTGGGTCAGCACGTCAACGATGTCCCGGTCAAGCACCGGGACTCCGTTGCGGATGGCGGCAAGCACGGCATCGGCGTCAATCTCGACGCCGGTCACCGCGCAGCCCTTGGTGTCGCGAAGGTGCGCCAGCAGCGTGCCCCGGCCGCACCCGAGGTCAAGGACCCGGCTGCGCGCAGCGATCTGGTCGGCGACCAGAGCGAGGTCGAGTCTGAGGTCGCCGGTCATCGTCCCTCCTCCTCGGCACGGTCGAAGAAGGCGCGCAGCGTCGCGTGGTAGGTCGGGTCGTCGAGCAGGAACGAGTCATGCCCGAAGGTGGAGGTGATCTCGCGGAAGGTGACCGGGAGGCGGGCGTCGGCCAGCCGCCGCACGATCCGCAGGGACTGGTGGGTGGAGAACCGCCAGTCCGAACTGAAGGAGAGCACGAGGAATTTCACGCTGGTGCGCCGCAGCGCATCCAACGCGTGCGGATCGGCGAACGGGTCGAAGTAGTCCATGACCCGGCTCAGGTACAGGTAGCTGAGCGCGTCGAACCGTTCCAGGAAGACCTGAGCCTGGTGGTCGAGGTAGCTCTCAACGGCGAAGTCGATCCCGAACCCGGGGCGGGAGGTCGCGCCCTGGATCGATCGGCCGAACTTCTCGGTGAAGGCGTCCTCGGAAAGATAGGTGATGTGCGCCATCATCCGGGCGATCGACAGCCCGGTGTCGGGGTTGACGTCATGGCTGGCGTACTGACCCTCACGGAACTGCGGATCGTCGGTGATCGCCCGACGTCCGACCGCCGAGAAGGCGATGTTCTGAGCGGTGAGGCGGCTGGAGGCGGCGATGATCGCCGCGTGGCTGATGTCCTCGGGGTGATCGAGGGCCCACTGCAGCACCTGCATGCCTCCCAGCGACCCGCCCAGGGCGAGCAGCAGCCGGCTCACGCCGAGGTGTGCCAGGAGTTGCCGGTGCACGGTGACGAAGTCGCTCATCGCCAGCAGCGGGAAGTCGAGCCCCCACACCCGACCAGTGCCCGGGTTCACCGAGGAGGGTCCGGTGGTGCCCTGACAACCGCCCAGCAGGTTGCTGCACACGACGAAGAACCGGTCGGTGTCCAGGGGTTTCCCCGGTCCGATCAGGTTGTCCCACCAGCCCGGTCGGCGCGCCCCCTCGTGCCAGCCAGCGGCGTGGGCGTCGCCGGTGAGCGCGTGACAGATGTAGACGGCGTTGGAGGCGTCGGCGTTGAGGGTCCCGTAGGTCTCGTAGGCGACGTCGATGTCCCGCAGGGTCGCTCCGCTTGCAAGAACCAGCGGTTCCTCGGTGAACAGGCGGATGCGGTGGGTCAGAACCTGACCCACCGAGCCGCCGTCACCGTGGCTGATCACGCAGACAACGCCTGGTCGAGATCGGCGATGAGATCCTCGACGTTCTCGATCCCGATCGAGAGCCGTACGCCTTCCGGCGCCACGCCCGCCTCCGCCAGCTCGCTCTCCGACAGCTGGCTGTGGGTGGTGGTCGCGTTGTGGATCGCCAGCGATTTGGCATCACCGATGTTCGCCAGATGGCTGAACAGCTGCAGGCTCTCGATGAACCGGGAGCCACCCTCGCGGCCGGTCTTGAGACCGAAACTCACCAGGCCGCTGTAGCCGCGGCCGTCGAGCAGCCGGTCGGCGGCGTCGTGGTACCGGTCGCCGGCAAGCCCGGGGTACTGCACCCAGGCGACGCGGGAATCCTGGTCCAGGTATTCGGCCACGGCGAGCGCATTGGCACTGTGTCGTTCCATCCGCAGGTGGAGGGTCTCCAGCCCGAGCAGGATCTGCCAGGCGTTCAACGGCGAGATCGCCGCACCGGTGTTGCGCAGCAGCACCGTCCGCGCCCGGATGATGAACGCCGCCGCTCCGGCAGCCTCGGTCCAGACCACGTTGTGGTAGGCGGAATCGGGTCCGGTGAGGTTGGGGAAACGGTCCGGATTGGCCGACCAGTCGAACCTGCCACCGTCGACGATCACCCCGCCGAGGGTGGTGCCGTTCCCGGTGAAGTACTTGGTGGCCGAATGGATGACGATGTCGGCGCCATGGTCGAGCACCCGGCACAGGTACGGGGTGGCGACAGTGTTGTCGATGATGAGCGGAAGCCCGTTGCGGTGGGCCGCCTCGGCCCACGCGGTCACATCCATGACGTTCAGCGCCGGGTTGCCGATCGACTCACCGAAGACGAGACGGGTCCGCTCATCGACGACGCTGTCCAGCACTGACGGGTCATCGGGATCGACGAACCGGGTCTCGACGCCGAACTGCGGCAGCGTGTGCGCGAACAGAGCGTAGGTGCCGCCGTAGAGTTTGCTGGAGGCGATGATGTTGTCCCCGGCGGTGGCCAGCGTCAGCACGGCGTAGGTGATGGCTGCAGCCCCCGAGGCGGTGGCCAGCGACGCGATACCGCCCTCGAGTGCGGTGACCCGCTCCTCAAGGGTGTTCTGGGTGGGGTTGGTGATGCGGGTGTAGATGTTGCCCGGCTTGCTCAGGGCGAACAGGTCGGCCGCATGCTGGGTGTCGTCGAACACGTAGCTGGCCGTCTGGTAGATCGGCACCGCCCGGGCGTTGGTGGTCGGGTCGGCGGTCTCCTGGCCGGCGTGGACGGCCAGGGTTTCGATGCGGCGCTCGGTCGTCATGGTTCCTCCGTGAGTGGATGTGGTCCGGGCACAGACTAGCGACCAGCGGCGCCTCCGACGAGGTCGGCTGTCGCTCATGACCCGTGGCTGGGAGCGTGACACACTTGCAGCCGGAACGAAAGGACTCTGATGGCACGTCTCGAAGACACGCTCAAGACCGACATGGTCGCCTCCATGAGGGCCCGGGATGCTGATCGCACCGGCACGCTCAGGATGGCGCTGGCAGCGATCCGCAACGAGAAGGTCGCCGGCAAACAGGCCCGGACGCTGACCGAGGCTGACGAGACCGCCGTCCTGCAGCGGGAGGTGCGCAGCCGGCGGGATTCGGCTCAGGCCTACACCGACGGCGGTCGTCCCGAGCTCGCGGCCAAGGAACTCGCCGAGGTTGCGATCTTGGCGGAGTATCTTCCCGCAGCGCTGACCGAGTCGGAACTGGACGCTCTGGTCGATGCCGCGGTGGCGTCCGCGGCCGCCGAGACGGGCGAGAAGCCGACCATGCGGGCCATGGGCGCCATCATCAAGGCGGTCAATGCCGAGGCGGCCGGGCGGGCCGAGGGCGCGACCGTGGCGGCCAAGGTGAGAGCGCGGCTGGCCTGAGCCGCCTCGACGAACCGGCGACGGGTGGTGGCGGGGACGGCGCTTCGGTGAGGGATGGCTGGGCGCGTTGATCGGCGCGCCTCAGTCAGTCTCGCCGACATCTCCCATGACGAAGCGGGCGATGGAGCGGTCCATGGTGGCCTGAAGCAGGTCGACCTGGCTGCGGGGCACGTCCCAGCTGAGGGCACGGAGTTGCTCGGAGCCGACCACTCCCCATCGCAGCGCGCTCGCGTCGGCGCTGGCGGCGGTGATCCGATAGGTGGTCCGGTCGGAGGTGCGGGTCTGGATGGCCAGCCCGTCCCGCTCCAAGGCGGCCGCCAGTTGCCCGGCGACATAGTTGGCGTCGCGCCCGGACACCGTCGCGCCACCGCGGCAGGTCACCCGCGCGGTGCCGTCCGGGCTGGTCGCGGTCGCTCCGGAGCGGTCATCGTCCTCCCGGACCGGCCAGTCGGTCGGGAACTCGCAGGAGAAGCCGAACAGGTCATTGGTATACGTCGTTGTGGGAAGAGCATCGCCTGCGCGCGGCGGGGACACCGTCGACTGAGTCGCTGGTCTGGGGGTGTACCGCGACGGCCGTTCGGGCACCGGTTCCGGTGCGCAGGCACTCGCTCCCGCCACCAAGAGAACGCTGCTGACGACAGCGACTCCGAGACGGACTCTCGTGGTCACGGGCAAAGGATATCCCCGATGGGTCCCACCCTGACAGCACGGCCATTACACCACTGCGCGCCATAGGTCATGATTTCCCCCATGGGTTCCCGCGCGTACGCCTTGTTGCCCCGTCTCACCGGCCGTCGCGCCACAGCCGACGACGCCGATCGGCTCACTTCACGCCTGCTGGTAACCGAGGGCGAACACCGCAATGACAAGCTGTCCAGCTTCTGGGTGCTCATCCTGCTGTCGGCGGTGATCGCAACCGCCGGCGTCATCGCCGACTCCACGGCGACGGTGATCGGAGCGATGATCGTGGCGCCGCTGATGACGCCGATCCTCGGTACCGCGCTGGCGATCGTGCTGTCCAACCGCCGGCTGATGGTGTTGAACATTCTGCTGGTTCTGCTCGGAGCCGTGAGTGTGATCGTCATCGGGTACCTGCTGGGTCTGACCACGGGGATCGACCTCACCGCCGCGACCAACACCCAGATCGCCGGCCGGGTCTCGCCGCGGCTGATCGATCTGCTGGCGGCGCTGGCCACCGGAGTCGTCGGTGCGTTCGCCACCGTCCGATCCGACATCTCCGACACGCTTCCCGGGGTGGCCATCGCGATCTCGCTGGTGCCGCCGCTGGCCGTGGTCGGACTGACGCTGGAGTCGGGTGCCACCGACCAGGCCGTCGGCGCGCTGCTGCTGTTCATGACCAACGTCAGTGCCATCGTGGCCACTGGAACGCTCATCTTCCTGGCCTACGGCATCCGCCACGCCGCAGCCGAGGCGGGGATCCCTGTGGGCCACCTGCACCGCTCAACGATCGTCACCGTGGTCGTCGGCGTCGCGCTGCTCGCCGTCCCGCTGGGCGTCGGCAGCACCCTGGTCGTGCAGCAGGAGGTGGTGGTGTCGAAGGCGACCCCGGTGGCGACGGCCTGGGCCGAGGACCGCGGATGGCAGGTGCAGAGCATCACCTACGCGCAGAAGTCGCTCCGGATCGTGGCCCTGGGCCCACCGCCCTCGATCGACGAAAAGGGGCTGCGACAGAAGCTTGATGAGGCCGGGCTCGAGGATGTCGACGCCCGGGTGACGCTGGTGATCGGCGGCAGCAAGGAACTTTCTGCCAACCCCTGAGTCTCTCGCCCGCGGGAGGTCGATCGGTGCTCAAGAACACTGGACGGTCGGCGTCCCGGCCCCGGGGAGGACTACAGTGCTCAGGTGACCCACCTCCCCGGGATTCTCGATGGTGTCGTGGTGCCCGCCTCAGGGCTTCCCGCCGGGCAGAGGCACCCCGGGATCCTGACTCTGCCGCGACCGCGACAGCGGGGCGGTTTGGTGGTCGTCACCGGCGGTCCGGGCCCCGGTGGGAGCGCGCAGATGTGCTGTCCCCCACGGGGGGTGCTGCCGGCTCGGGGCAGGATTTGTGCCCTTCATGCGATGAAATGGAGCGACGAGTGCTGAACTGGAACGGGATCGATGCGGTCCTCTTCGATCTTGACGGGGTGCTCACCCCGACCGCCGAGGTTCATCGGCGCGCCTGGGCCGATATGTTCAACGGCTACCTGGCTGGTCGTCCCGGTCAGCAGCCGTTCACCGATGAGGACTACTTCGCCCATGTCGACGGCAAGCCGCGCTACGACGGGGTGCGGGATTTCCTCGCCTCCCGGGGGATCGAGCTTCCGGAGGGAGACCGTGCTGACAGCGGCGATGCCGTGACCGTCTGCGGGTTGGGCAACCGCAAGAACGACGAGGTCAACCGCCTGCTGGAACGCGACGGGGTCAGCCCCTACCCGGGCTCAGTCCTGTTGCTCGATCACCTTGCTGCGCGCGGGGTCAGGATGGCGGTGGTCTCGTCGTCGCGGAACGCGCCGCTGGTGCTGCGGGCCGCTGGCATCGCGGACCGCTTCGGCATCGTCGTCGACGGCAGCGTCGCGGAGGCGCAGGGGCTGGCGGGCAAGCCCTCGCCGGCGACCTATGAGTATGCAGCCGCGCAGTTGGGGGTTCCGACCCGGCGCAGTGTCGTGGTCGAGGACGCGGTGAGTGGGGTGCAGGCCGGGGCAGCCGGGGACTTCGGCCTGGTGCTGGGCGTTGACCGCGGTGTGGGTGAGTCAGCTCTCCTGGCTGCGGGTGCTGATGTTGTGGTGAGTGACCTGAAGGAGGCCGTCGCATGACCCTGTTGGACCAACCTGATCCCATCGATCGATTCAGGTATCCGCTGGATGAGTGGAGGATCATCGAGACCAAGCCGTCCCGCGGGAGGACCCTCGGCGTCACGGAGACGGTTTTCGCGTTGGGCAACGGGTACCTGGGGATGCGGGGCAATCCTGAGGAGGGCCGGGAGACCTACGCTCACGGCACCTTCATCAACGGGTTTCACGAGACCTGGCCGATCCACCATGCCGAGGCCGCCTACGGCTTCGCCACCACCGGGCAGACAATCGTCAACGTTCCCGACGCCAAGGTGATCAAGCTGTATGTGAACGACGAACCGCTGAACATCTCCACCGCCGATCTCGACCAGTACTCGCGGGTTCTCGACCTCCGCGACGGGGTGCTGCGCCGTGAGCTCATCTGGCGGACCCCGTCCGGGCTCCACGTCCAGGTGCGTTCGACGCGACTGGTCTCCTTCGCCGACCGGCATCTGTCCACGATGACCTACGAGGTGACCCTTCTCGACGGGGATGCGCCGGTGGTGATCAGCAGCCAGGTGATCAACCGTCAGGACGGCACCGACGACTACCGCGGCACAACCACTGCGCTGGGCGAGGGCTTCGATCCCCGGAAGGCCAGCCATTTCGAGCATCGGGTGCTGGAGCCCGAATTGCACGGTGAGACCGAGCGTCGGATGATCTTCGGCTACCGCACCGCGAACTCGGGTATGACTCTGGCCGTGGCGGTCGATCACGTCCTCACCGGCGTCGACGATCCCGACACGGTCAGTGCCTGCGAGGAGGATCGCGGACGCAAGGTGTACCGCCTGCGCGCCACCCAGGGCCAGACCATCCGGCTCACCAAGACAGTCGCCTATCACACCTCCAGCGGGATTCCCGCCGGCGAACTGGTCGACCGGTGCCGGCGCACCCTGGACCGCGTCCTGCAGTCGGGCATCGCCTCGGTCTTCGACGACCAGCGGGCCTGGCTGGATGACTTCTGGAGCACGACCGACGTGGTGATCGAGGGCCAGCCCGCGATCCAGCAGGCGACCCGGTGGTGCCTGTTCCAGGTGGCCCAGGCGGCAGCCCGGGCCGACCAGCTCGGTATCGCCGCCAAGGGCGTCACCGGCTCCGGCTACGAGGGCCACGCGTTCTGGGACACCGAGGCCTACATCATCCCGTTCCTCGCCTACACCAATCCGGTGGTCGCCCGGAACGCGCTGCGGTACCGGGTGACACTGCTCGGCGCGGCCCGGCGACGCGCCCGCGAGCTGAACGAGCCCGGGGCCCTGTTCCCGTGGCGCACGATCAACGGCGAGGAGGCCTCGGCCTATTACGCCGCCGGAACGGCGCAATATCACATCGACGCCGACATCGCCTGGGCCTTCACCATGTACACCGATGTCACCGGTGACTGGGAGTTCATGTACCGCGACGGGGTCCGGGTGCTCGTCGAGACGGCGCGCATGTGGGAAGGCCTCGGATTCTGGTCGGTGAACGGGTCCCGGCGCTTCCAGATCCACAGTGTGACCGGTCCCGACGAGTACACCACCGTGGTCAACAACAACATGTTCACCAACGTGATGGCACGCCACAACCTGTGGAGTGCCGCCTCGATCATGCGCCGGATGCAGGCTGAGGTTCCCCAGCGATACGCGGGCCTGGTCGCCGAGCTGGGTGTCGCCGAGGGTGAGATCGACGCCTGGGCCGAGTGCGCCAACGGGATGTACATCCCCTTCGACGAGGAGACCGGGATCCATCCCCAGGACGAGCATTTCCTGGAGCGCGAGGTCTGGGATCTCGATGCGACACCGCGGGAGAACTATCCTCTTCTGCTCCACTACCACCCGCTGGTGCTCTACCGGCGGCAGGTCCTCAAGCAGGCCGATGTGGTGATGGCGACCTTCCTGCAGGGCCAGCACTTCAGTGACGAGGCCAAGCGGGCCGACTTCGACTACTACGACCCGATCACCACCGGCGACTCCAGCCTGTCGGCGGTGGTGCAGTCGATCATGGCCTCCGAGGTGGGGTACAGCGACCTGGCGCTGCGCTACTTCCTGTCCGGGCTGTTCGTCGACCTGCTCGATCTGCACGAGAACGCCGACGACGGAGTGCACATCGCCTCCGCCGCCGGGGTGTGGACCACCTTGGTCTCCGGATTCGCCGGGTTGCGCGAGGTGGACGGGCATCTGAGCTTTGATCCCCGACTCCCCCGAACTTGGCCCGCTCTGGAGTTTCCGCTGAGGATGCGGGGCAGCCGGTTCCGGGTTCGCCTGGAGAGCGATGCCATGATCTTCACCCTGATCGAGGGGGATGCGGTGCAGGTGTCTGTCCGTGGACAGTCGATCACGATCGGTGCAGACCCGACGCGGGTTGCGCTCGACGGCCAGGGACCTGATCTGGCGTGGGAGGGCCGGGCGCGTGACCCGTTCGTCGACATCCACGGCCAGCGGCGTGACCGGCCCGTCGAGCGTGACGGGGTCTGAGTCCGTCCCGCGGAATCGGTTGCTGCGGGGTGCCGACCAGCGGCGTTGACCCCGGGTCCACGAGCAGACGGCCCGGGTGCGGGTCCGGAGCTGGCCGGCGTTCAGGCGCGCGTGTCCACCGAGGAGGCAGCGACGACCTTCGAGCCGGGGTGAGGCCTGCCGAAGAGCAGGACGGCCGTCCCAGCGCCGAGGGTGGCGCCGGCCAGCTGTGCGGCCAGGAAAGGGAGCACCGAGGCGGGCGCAATGCCTGCGAAGGTGTCGGTGAAGACGCGCCCGATGGTCACCGCGGGGTTGGCGAAGGACGTGGAACTGGTGAACCAGTAGGCGGCACCGATGTAGGCGCCGATCTGCGCCTCGATTTCGTGATCGCCAAAGATACGTGCCTTCTCGGCCATCATGTACTGCACCGCGCAGTTGTACTCGATGTGCTCGACCCGGAAGGGCGAAGGCCACCACTGGCCGAGGGGGCCCGGATCGGTGGGTCGCCAGAACATGACAAGTTTGGGTCGATCGGCCGCAGCCCAAAGGTCTTTCAACCACTCACGAGTGTAGCGCCGCCGTGCGCCGCGGCCCCCACAATTGCACCCCCCGGGGGCCTCCGGATAGAAATACGCTGGCAGGTTCGCCTGCGACAAATACGCCGCGGCACACCGCAGCACCTCGTTCTCCTACTCCAACAACCTGATCCGACGCTTCGCAGCACGCAGATCTTCCGACTCACTCGGCCGGCTGCCCCTCGACAGCCTCGGCCCGACGGATCCACCTGAACAACATCCATCTCACCGATCCCGAAATCAGCATCCATCCGGGCCACCATCACACCCACCTCACGAGCCCGGGCCACCCGGACCACGTCATCACCGAACTCCCTAGGGCACGGCTTCGACACAACAACATCCTCCCCGAGGCCCCACCGAGGAAAGCCAGCTCCTCTGTCACCTATCCGTGCAGCAGACCCGACAAATTTCCTGTTTGGAAATCACTGTGATACAAATAAATGCCCAAGCCAAGCGCCACAGCACTCATGGCGGCTTCTTGAACACGCGATTGAGCATCTCGGCGGCGAAATCGATGCCAGCCTGCTCGTTGATTGCGGTCGCGACCGTGTGCCGGGACTTCGCGGTCTTCGGATGGTGTGCCGCTCCCGGGTTCGCCGCAGTGGGCGACAATCCCACCGGTTGATGCGGATCGACGGAACGGGGCTCGTCACATCGATGTCTTGGGCCAGGCGGCGAGCGCCCCGCCTCCCAGAACGCGACTGCGGCGCGAGTCGCATTGGCCTCCGCAGGTGTTCGCGCGCGCAGGGTGCCGCGACCTCGTAGGCAAGGAGACCGCCGATGCTGACGCCGAGGAGAACCGGCCGATGGCCTCAGGCAAAGCGGGGATGCCAGTCGAACGATTCGTGGAGTTGCCGATCCTTCAACTGTTCTGAGACCATCCTCTGGATGTCAAGTGCCCGAAGCCGGTCGTGACCGAGAACTACTATGCTAGAGTTCGTCAGCCTGCGATTGCGGGCACTGACCGAAACCCGATTCGGATGAAGGGGTCGTGATCGGCTACTAAAAACACAAGTGCAACCATGGCGCCGGCATTCCTCGATCGGGTACCTGAATCCGTTTGTGTACGCTTGATCTTGCCCCCATGGATCGAGAAGAAGCCAACTTATAAGCGGAGCGGATCTGGCAACGGGGCGGCTCATAGCCTCTTGCCGGATAGGTTTGGAAACCGTAAAAAGGGAGAAAATGCCTGCCACTAACAACATTGCAGACTTAAGTAAGTCGTTTAGGAACTCACATGTAGTCAATGTGACGGACGACAGTATGGTCATCCGTGTTTCCAGAAAAAACAAATGGAGATTGTTGACTATCGGCCTAATTTCGTTACTGACGCCAACGTTATTGACCACCTTCGTGCCCATGGGAAGCGAGGAGGATGCTCTGTTTCTCAACGGGCTAAGACTGTTTTGCTACGCACTGCCAGGCCTGCTTCTCGTTGTTTACTTTTTGCAAAGCAAGCAGAAGATCACTATAGACGCATCCTCGAGAGCGATAACTGATAAAGGCCGTACGATCAATCCTGAAGATGTGATTGATTTCGAAATTGAGCACATGCAAAGAAGGCAATTTCAGGCCTATTCAATATATTTAAGGGCAAGAACCAATCAGAGAATTTTGATAGGGGCAACAACTTCTAGCCACGACACCGCGGCTATGGAGCGGTATGCAAAAGCAATGCTTGACTATATAAGAACCGTGCCGGCGTAGTAGGAGCACTGAGTTTGCCTGGTTTGCTTGCCGGGCCACCCCGCTCAGGCACCTCAGATCGGCAGGTGACGGAGCGCCCGACTCGCGATGTGCATCGACCCACGCGCGAACATCCGACGCCGCGAAGGTGAGGTGCTTCCCATACCGATGGGCCTCCGGCGCGTCGCCTTTCATCCGCCATTCGTAGATGGTCGACACGGAGACGCGGAGGTATGCCGCGACCTCGTTGATACGAGGTCTCTCCAGTCCCCAGAGCTCGAGGGCCGCGGTGTCGATGGCGTCCATACCGAAGAGGTGCGCACGACGTCGCCCCACCATTCGGGAGTAACCGGAACGGACACGGGCCACCCGAGCGCCTGAGCCGAGATACGGCGCTGAAGCGGTCAAGGTGATGGCATTTCGATGACGTGGT
>JBKEBV010000047.1:0-2539 GCA_047973315.1 Propioniciclava sp. | reverse complement strand
GCACGCGATGGGCAACGGCCCGGGCGGCCTGGGGGCCTATCAGCGGGTCATCAACCGGTGGCCCTCCCTCCAGGGACATTTCGTGTGGGAGTGGGCAGACCACGGCATCCTCACCCGGACTCCGTCCGGGCAGGTCTTCCACGCCTACGGCGGCGACTTCGGCGATGAGCCGAACAATGCCAACTTCTGCATCGACGGGCTCGTCCTCCCCGATGGCCGACCCTCGCCGGGCCTGAATGAGTACGCCCAGGTGCTGTGCCCGGTCCTCATCGAGCGCGAGGGGGCCGACCTGCGGATCACCAACCGCTACGGCGTCCTCACCACCGCCGGAGTCGACCTGTCCTGGGAATGGCGCCTGGACGGTGTCCTGGTCGACGCCGACACAACACCCGCGCCCGTCCTCGCCCCCGGGGCATCGGCGGTCGTGCCCGTTCCTGAGGTCGCGCTGCCAGCAGGGGAGTGCTTTCTGACGGTACGCGTCCGGCAGCGCGATGCGCAGAGCTGGGTTGAGGCCGGCCACCAGCTTGGTGCCTACCAGTTCGCCCTCGACGTGGACCGGAGGTCCGCGCCGACCACCCGGGGACGTCGCCGCCGCCCGGGTGTCAGCAACAGCGATGGTCGGCTCATCGTCACCGTCGACCACGGACGCATCGGCATCGATCTCACCACCGGGGACCTGGCGGAGTGGCACCATCAAGGCCGTGCGCTGCTCACCAGGGCGCCACGGTTCCGCCTCACCAAGCCGGTCATCGACAACCACCGCACGATTCACGACAGCCTCTGGGTTCCGCACGGCCTGGGTACCCTCGAACGCCAGGTGCAGGCGGTGACCCATGACCGTGACGGTGAGGATCTCGTCGTGATGACCGAGGCCCGTCTTGCCCCACGGACCGGCTCGGAGATCGGCTGGTATCTCGACCTGACCACCTGCCTGCGGGTGCGTGCCGATGCGTCGGTGCACCTGATGATGTCCGGAGACGCGGTGGGGTACCACGACCTCATCAATGCGCGTGGAGTCGACCTCGGCATCGCCCGCCGTCACGATCGGGCCAGCTACTACGGCCGAGGGCCGGGCGAGAACTATCCCGATTCCGCTGAGGCGGCACTCATCGCACGCTGGGACACGCCGGTCGCGGACCTCAACGTCGACTACGTCGTGCCCCAGGACACCGGCAACCGCGGTGAGGTGCGCTGGTTCGCGCTCCGGGACCGGCTGGGCGCCGGGATGCTCATCGCCGGCGACGCCCCGATGAACGTCAGTGCCTGGCCCTGGACCGCCGATGTCCTCGATCGGGCGGGCCACCGACATGAGCTGGTCGAGGACCCCCGCAGCCTGACGGTCAACGTGGACCAGGCCGTCCTCGGCCTGGGGTCGGCTTCCTGGGGAGCCGAGATCCTGGACGGGGACCGGATCCGGTGCGAGCCGTTCAGCTTCGGGTTCACCCTCGCAGCGCTCGCCGGTGAGGCCGATCCGGGAGCTGTGTGGCGCTGTCATCGTCAGGGGATGGGCTGATGCGCTATTCGTCGCTGGAGCGTCTGCTCGCCGACCGGGGTGAGGCGCCGGCCTGGCGCGCCGCGGCCGTGGCGGTGGAGGCTGCCCCTCGGGTGCTGCCGGAGGTGACCTATTCCATCGGGGACGCCGTCACCTACCGCCTGCTGCGCCGGCCCGACCGCCCGGAGCTCACCGCACACCGGCGCTACCTCGATGTCCGGGTCGTGCTGGGCGGACAGCATCAGGTGGAGGTCGCCCGGGTCGCTGACCTGGTGCCGCTGAAGCCCTACGACGATCTCACCGACCGGGAGGCGTTCGTCGGGGCGGGTGACCTCCAGGTTCTGCAGGCGGGGGAGGTACTCGTGAGTGAACCCGGGGAGGCGATCAGGGACCTCGAGGTGTCCGGGGAGGTTCTTCTGATCCGCGTGACGGTCGAGGTTGCGCGGCATCCGGCGCCCGGCTCGGCAACGACGCGGTAACGATCCGGTTGTCGGGCAGTCGGCCGATTGACAGAGCCTGAACACTGTATGCAGAATGCAGCACACGAGCCTCACCAACGAAGGAAGGTCACGAGAATGTTGATGCGTTCATCTGCGAAAACCCTGGCGGGCGCCATGGCCGGGGTGGTGATGCTTGGTCTGGTTGCGTGCAGCGGCAGCAGTACCGCACCCACCAGCTCCACCGGTTCATCCGGGGGGACGCCCGCAGGCACGGTCGTCTGGTCCACCTGGGGGAGCCCGGAGGAACTGACCCGGTTCAAGGAGTTCAACGAGGACTTCATGACGAAGTACCCCGACATCAAGGTCACCCTGAACCCGGTCGCCTCGTATTCGGACTACCACTCCAAACTGCTGGCACAGCTGACCTCCAAGACCGCACCCGATGTCTTCTACATCGGCGATGACAAGCTCGGGCAGTTCGTCGATGCCGGCGTGCTGATGCCCCTCAACGACCGGATGGCCGCAGCGGACAGCAGGATCAGCCCGGACATCTTCTTCGACGGCCTGTTCGGAGCCGCCGAACTCGACGGCGAGATCTACGCCGCCC
>JBKEBV010000001.1:0-9871 GCA_047973315.1 Propioniciclava sp. | reverse complement strand
CCATGAATTCCTCCACCCCCTCCGGAGAACACCAGTTGCCCACCAACCAGCACCATGACGGAGTCGTAGTGACCACCGATGTCGTCGAGCTGATGAGTGGAGACCAGATACCCCCGGTCCTGCTGCCGCAGCAGCCGGCGGAAGTGACGTCGCTGGGACGGGTCCAGACCAGCGGTCGGCTCGTCGAGCAGCAGGAAGGAAAAATCTCTGATGAGCGCTTCAGCCAGGCCGACGCGGCGCAGTTGACCACCCGACAGCTGGGTGACGCGGGATCGCGCCAGATCGCCCACATCGACCGCCGCCAGGATCTCCGGGGTCCTTCGGCGCGCCTCACGGCCGCTCAGGCCGCCGGCCCAACCAGCGAAGGCCACCTGCTCGGCGACGGTGACACCGGCGATCGGTTCGACCTGTTGCGGCATCCAGGACACGGTTCGCCGAAGCCCGCGGCGAGACATTACCACTGCGGATCTCGCCGGAGCGAGGACGCATCGCCCCTGCGAGAATGCGCATGAAATTAGATTTGCCCGCGCCATTGGGGCCGAGGAGGACAACGCGTTGCCCCTCGTGGAGGCTCGCGCTGAGGCCGCGCAACACCGGCCTACGGGGTCGGTACGAGGCCACCAAGTCGCTGACCGTCAGCACATTCTCATTTTTCACGGGCACCGTCTGGCCTTCCTCGATCCACGACGACGCAGCGGAAAGTTCCCTCAATAGCGAGTGTACACAGTCGACGCATTCAGCGAGTTTTTCTTGCTAGTTGAGTTTTTGATCCTGCCCACTCGAGTGCAGCATTCCATACAAAAAGACGACTTGATCGCCCGAAAGTAGGAGTGTCACCCTGTTCGAAGGGTGATCTCGGAGCATTCGCAGCCCTTGTCTAATCTCGGGTGGAAGCTCCGGTGACAGCCCCCGCCCGCGGCGAGGGGCACCAGCGGCGGCCCGGGCGCCTCTTGACCAAGGACCCTTCGTTCGCGGGGTTGGCGGCACAGCATCCTGCCCATGGTCAGCACCGCGCTCGGCATCAAGGTGCGCATCCTCGACGGACGCACCGGCGCCAGGTCGCGCACGCCAACTGCCGATCGATCACCGGTCGAGCAGACCCGCGTTGCTCACGTGGGGTCCGGCAAGGGCGCCTGCCCGAAAAGGCGAGGTTCCGCCGAGTCAGTCGGCATCAGCTGGAGAGGTCTCCTCGGCATCAAGCTCGGCGGCCCGGGCGTCCTTCTCAGCACGCTCGGCCTCAGCACGGCGGTCCGCCTCCGCGGCGCGCTCGGCAGCCTCGTCGGCACGTTCGACCAGACGAACCTGGGCGAGCACCGCATCGAGACCGACACGAACGAGCATGATGGCCAGCAGCGCCGGCAGCCAGCCGAACAGCAGCGTGCCCACGGACTCCAGCCCACCGATGAGCGGACCCGCGAAGGAGGACAGCACCGCAGCCACCCAAGCACCGCCGAACACAACGAAGGAGCCGAGGTAAACCACCCGGGCGATCTTCGGGGTCACGAACCCCGAGAACGAGAAGTCGAACAGGGCTCCCAGGGCGCCAGGGTCCTTCTTCGGCTGCGGCGCGTAGGGCTGCCCGGTCTGCGGGTGGCCCTGCGGTGGGTAGCTGCCCTGGGGGTATCCGCCCGGCTGGGGGGGACCACCCTGCGGATTCCCGGGTGCCGCTCCCGGCTGCTGGGCATAGCTCTCCGCCTGCGGCATGCCGGGCTGGGCGGCCTGCGGGTAGCCGGCCGGGCCCGGGTAGCTGCCCTGCGGGTGGGCGCCTTGGGGATCTGCTGCCAGGGGGGCCGGTACGGCCGGATCGCTGCCGTAACCCGGCTGTTGACCGTAGGCCGGATACGGAGCCGGGGTCGACGCGGGCTGCTGATAGGTCGCATACCCGACCGGATCGGGCGTGTGCGGCGCGGGATCACCGGGCGTCGGCTGACCATGGACGGCGTACGGGGCAGCTTCGGCAGCCGATGGACCATAACCCGGATCCTGCCCGTACGGCTGATGCCCGGCGGGGTCCTGACCGTAGGCCGGGCTCGGCGGCGGGAGGTACCGTGCAGCGGGATCGATGCCTGCGGCAGGTTCCGCCGGCGGTCCGGGCGGCGCCCAGGGAGAAGCTGCGGGCTGCTCGCTCACTGCCGAGGAGGGTTCTGATGACGCCCAGGGGTTCGCGGGAACCTCGGGCGCAACCGGTTCAGGTGCGACCGGCTCGGGCTGGACCTCGGGCTCGGCCGGTGAGGGCACCTCCCAGACGCCGACACCGAGCGGATCGGGGGCCGCCTCGGTCTCGGGCGTACTGGGGTTGGTACCACCGACGGAGGGCAGCACCCGGGTCTCGTCCTCCGCGGACGACTCAGGCTGGGGGTTGCGCGCGGAATCCGGGAGCGAGGTGCGGGGGCGGGTCGGCCAAGGGTCGGGTTCAGTTCCCGAGTCCTGAGGCATCCAGGGATCGTCCGTGTTCGACATGGTCACCATTAGACCAGACGTGCGAAACCGCTCAGTCGGGGCCCGTCAGAAGAGCATCGACAGGCTCGGATCCTCCAGAATCGTCGCCACATCGGCCAAGAAACGGGAGGCCTGCTCCCCGTCGAGCACCCGGTGATCGATGGACAGGGTCAGCTTGGCGACCGAGCGGACCACCACACGCTCATCCTCGCCGGCGCCCACCACCCAGGGACGCCGGTTGAAGGTGCCCAGCAGCAGAATCGCCGACTCTCCCGGGTTGAGGATGGGCGTGCCGCCCTCCACCCCGAAGACGCCTACATTGGTGATGGTGAAGGTCCCATCGGCCGCATCGCTCGGGGTGATCCGGCCCTCGCGTACCTTGGCGACCAGGTCATTGAGCGCCTGGGCCAGTTCGATCAGATTGAGCTCGTTGGCGCGCTTGATGTTGGGCACGACCAGCCCACGCCGGGTGGCCGCGGCGATGCCGAGGTTCACATCCGGCCGAACCACGATCTCCTGGCGTTCGAGGTCGAGGACGCTGTTGATCTCGGGATGACGGGCCATCGCCAGGCAGACGGCCTTGGCCAGCACCAGGATCGGCGAGATCCGCATCTCGGCGAACTCGCGCCGCTGGCGCAACTGCTCGATGAGTTCCACGGTGTGGGTCACATCGACATCCATCCACACCGACGCCTGGGGAACGGCCAGCGAGTCGGTCATCGACTGGACCATCTGACGTCGCACCCCGCGCAGCGGAATCCGGGTCGGGCCGGTGCGGCCCCGGTGTTCCCCGGCAGCGGCCTGGGCCACATCACTCGGGGTGATCGTGCCCCCCGGGCCGGTCCCGGCGATCTCCTGGAGCCGGACGCCGAGGTCCCGGGCCAGCCGCCGGACCGACGGCTTGGCCAGCGGGCGGCCGACCGGGTCGGTAGCCAGATCGCTTCCGGCCGACCGGCCCTCGTCGGGGCGTGGCAGCGGCGGATCGGTCGGTTCGTCGTCGATCGGGCTGGTGTAGTACACCTCGTCCACCTTGTGGCCAGGTGCATCCTCCAGCGAGTACGACTCGTTCATCTGGTCAGTCTCCGGGGCCGGTTCCGCGACCGCGCGGCCCTTGCGGGGCCGCCGGCTGACCGAGGTGGGCGTGGCACCGTATCCGACGAGGAGCGCGCCGGACCCCTCCGGCTCGCCGGTCGGCTCCGGAACCGAATCGGCGTCATCGGCCACCGGCCCGGACACGGCAGGCTCTTCGGCCTCCGGCGCGTCGGGTCCGGACCGGAGCGCCTCGTCGGCGTCGGCCACCGTCATCACGATCGAACCGACCGCCACGAGGTCGCCCTCCGCCACCCGCAGCTCGGCGACGACCCCGTCGACAGGGCTGGGCAGCTCGACGATCGACTTGGCCGTCTCGATCTCCAGGACAATGTCGTTGATCCGGACCGACTGCCCCGGCTCGACGAGCCACCGGACGATCTCG
Source organism: Propioniciclava sp. (assembly GCA_047973315.1). GTDB lineage: Bacteria > Actinomycetota > Actinomycetes > Propionibacteriales > Propionibacteriaceae > Propioniciclava. The sequence continues at coordinate 5,958 of JBKEBV010000001.1, read as the reverse complement.
GCCTCGACCAGGCCCTCGCCCGGATCGGGAAGCGTCATCTCGAACATGGAAAATCTCCTCGTCTGGAGCGCCGGTCAGTGCGCGAGGCTGCGATCAACCGCATCGAGGATGCGGTCGAGATCGGGCAGGTAGGCGTGCTCGGTCTTGCTGGGAGGGTACGGCAGGTCATAGCCGGTGACACGCAGCACCGGTGCGTCGAGGGCGTAGAAGCACTCCTCCTGGACCCGGGCGGCGATCTCAGCCCCGAGCCCCCCGGAGCGGATCGCCTCGTGGACGACGACGGCATGGCCGGTGCGCTCGACCGAGGCGATGATGGCCGCGTCGTCGAGCGGGGACAGGCTGCGCAGATCGATCACCTCGATACTGCGGCCCTCCTGAGAGGCGGCGATGGCCGCTTCCACGCAGGTCTTCACCATCGGGCCGTAGGTGAGCAGAGTGAGGTCGTCACCGGACCAGACGGTACGGGCGGCGTACATCCGCAGCGGCGGGGCGGTGAGATCCACCTCGCCCTTCTCGTGGTAGCGCCGTTTGGGCTCGAGGAAGATCACCGGGTCGTCGGCGGCGATGGCCTGCTGGATCATCCAGTAGGCATCCAGCGGCGTCGACGGCGTGACGACCAACAGACCCGGCGTATGGGCGAAATAGGCCTCGGGGGATTCCGAGTGGTGCTCGATCGCGCCGATATTGCCGCCGTAGGGAATCCGGATGACCAGCGGCATGCCGAGCCGACCCAGCGATCGCATCCGCATCCGCGACACCTGGGAGACGATCTGGTCGAAGGCTGGGAACACGAAACCGTCGAACTGGATCTCCACGACGGTCCGGTAGCCGCGCAGCGCCAGGCCGACCGCCGTCCCGACGATGCCCGACTCGGCCAGCGGCGAGTCCACCACCCGGTCAGGCCCGAAGTCGCGCTGCAGATGCTCGGTGATCCGGAAGACCCCGCCCAGCTGACCGATGTCCTCCCCCGCGAGCAGGACCTTCGGGTCGGCCTCCAGGGCACGCCTCAGCCCGGCGTTGAGCGCCTTGGCCATGGTCATCGTCTCGGTCATCAGGCCTCCTCGAACGAGGCCTCATAGGCCAGGTAGGCGTCACGCTGGGCCGCCAGCGACGGCGGGAGCGAGGCGTAGGTCAGCTGCCAGAAGTCCTCCAGCCTGGGTGTCGGCAGCGAGACGCAGCCCTCGCGGATGGTGGCGCCGAAGTCGTCGGCCTCCTGCTCCAGAGCGGTGAGCCACGCCTCGTCGATCGCTCCGGCACCGATGAGGTAGGCCCGCAGCCGGGCGATGGGATCCTTGCGGCCCCAGGCGGCTTCGTCCTCCCGGTGGCGGTACTTGGTCGGGTCGTCGGAGGTGGTGTGCGCACCCATCCGGTAGGTGAAGGCCTCGATGAAGGTCGGACCTTCGCCCCGCCGGGCGCGCTCCATCGCCTCTTCGGTGACCGCTTGCACCGCGAGCACGTCATTGCCGTCGACGCGGACGCTGGGGATGCCGAAACCGTTGGCGCGCTTGTAGAGCGGAATCCGGCTCTGCAACGCGATCGGCTCGCTGATGGCCCACTGGTTGTTCTGGACGAAGAAGACGACCGGGGTCTGGTAGGAGGCGGCGAAGACCAGCGCCTCGTTGATGTCGCCCTGACTGGTGGCACCGTCGCCGAAGTAGACCAGCGCGGCGCCGTTGTCCTCCGGATCGGGGTTGCCGACCACTCCGTCACGCTGCATTCCCATGGCCATCCCGACCGCGTGGAGCCCGTGAGTCCCGACCACGAACGAGTACAGGTGGAACCGCAGCGCCCGGGAGTCCCAGTCCACCATCGTGGTGCCACGGAAGGTGCCCAGCATGGCGACCGGATCCACACCCATCATCAGCGCGACAGCGTGCTCGCGATAGCTGGGGATCACCTCGTCCAGATGCCTGACCGCCGCGCCGGAACCGACCTGGGCGGCCTCCTGGCCGAGCATGGGCGGCCACAGCCCCAACTCACCCTTGCGCTGGAGTGCGGTCGCCTCGGAGTCGAAACGACGCGCCAACACCATGGTGCGCAGGTGAGACACCAGCGTGGCGTCATCGTGGGTCCAGGCGAAGCGGGGATGTCCGACGCGTTCGCCGGTGGGCGTGAGCAGCTGAATCAACTCTCCGCCATCGTCGGTGGTCTGCTCGATCGTGTCCATCGTGGCCCCATCCTACAGTTACGTAACCGTAGGTTTCCAGTCCGTCGCGAGGGCGCGGTTCAGCACCCGGATCCGCGCTGCGTCGCGCCGAGCCCACCTCAGCCGGCCTCGGACCGGCACCACCGACCTGCCGTTGCAGGACCCCGCTACCCTGCTTTCCGTGTTCCCAGCTCTCGCTAGCCACCGGTCAGACATCCTCAGATCAACCCGGGCCGGGCATCCCCGGCAGGACGACACCTGCGCCCGGGCAACGACCGGCGGGGGCCCGCACCGCGGCCGTCAGCGAGCACCTGAGATGGCCCTTCAGCCGGCAACCCCATGACGCGCCCGATGGTGGTGCTGGTCAATCTGGGCACCCCCACGGCCCCGACCGCCGGCGCGGTGCGGCCCTTCCTGCGTGAGTTCCTGGGCGACCAGCGCGTGGTGGGACTGCCCCGCATCCTGTGGCAGCCGATCCTCAACGGCATCATCCTCGCCGTGCGGCCGCGCGCCTCGGCGCGCCTGTACGCCTCGATCTGGGGTGACGGAGGCTCGCCGCTCATGGTCGGGTCGCAGCATCTCGGCCAGCGCCTGGGGGAACTGCTGGCCGATCACGCTGATGTTCGGATCGCCATGACCTACGGCCAACCATCGGTCGACCGGGTTCTCGATGAGCTGATCGCCAGTGCACCCGAACGCCCGATCGTCGTCGTTCCGCTGTACCCGCAGTACGCCGGATCCGCCACCGGCGCCGTGCACGATGCCGTCCACCGCTGGGGTCTGCGCACCGTCCCTCAGGCAGACCTACGCCTGTTGCGCTCGTTCCCCACCCACCCGGCCTACCTTGATGCCGTCGCCGACGCGATCACCGCACACTGGGAGAGGGTGGGGCCCCTTGACACCGCCAGCGGGGAGCGGCTGCTGCTGAGCTACCACGGGATCCCGATGAGCCAGATCCGCGCCGGCGACCCCTACCCCGAGGAGTGCGCCACCACAAGCCGGGGCCTGCGCGCACGCCTCGACATCGATCCTGCAGCCGTGATGACCACCTACCAGTCCAAGTTCGGCCCCGGAGCCTGGCTCAAGCCGGCAACCATCGACACTGTGGCCGACCTGGGCGCTCGGGGCACCCGGAGGATCGACGTCGTGGCTCCCGGGTTCGCCGCCGACTGCCTGGAAACTCTGGAAGAGCTGAACAAGTTCAATCGCCGCACCTTCACCGATGCCGGCGGCGGGGATTTCCACTACGTTCCCTGGGCCAACAGCAGGCCCGCCTGGGTCGCGGCGCTGGCCAGCATCGTCACCGAAGCTCTTCCCGCTGGGCACACCCCGGGTCCAACCGACACACTGGAGGCATGATTCGCGCTGTCGTCTTCGATCTCGGCAAGGTTCTCGCGTCCGGGGAGGAGATCTTCACTGTCCCGGCCGGGTTGCTCGACGTCGACCCTGACCGGTTCGCCGAGCTGTACTGGGCCGGCCGACGCGGGTACGACGAGGGTCGACCCGATGCCGACTACTGGGGACCGATCCTCACGGGGCTGGGGAGGCCGCCCACGGTCGAGACCATGCGGCACCTGGCCGCCCTGGATGCCGAACTCTGGCTCAAGCTACGCCCCCAGGCGCGTCAACTCCTGGCCGACGTGCGCGCGTCGGGCCGCCTGGTGGCGGTCCTCAGCAACGCGCCGTCGAACATCGATCAGGGCCTGCTCAGCGCCGACTTCAACGACGAGGCCGACTACTGGTTCGTCTCGGCGTCCATGGGAGTGACCAAACCCCACGCGGAGGCCTACGCCCGCGTCACCGAGGTCCTCAACCTCGACCCGACCGCCATCGCCTTCATCGACGACCGGCCGGAGAACGTCGCCGGGGCCGAACGGGCCGGATGGACCGCGCACGTGTGGATCTCCGACGCCGACACTCGGGCCTGGCTGGAATCCCTGGGCGTCCTCCCAGCCGCGCAGGGATGATTCCGCCTCCCGGCAACCGACGCACCCCAGCCACCGGAACGCCTGAGATCCGGCGCCCCCGTGACGCGTCCCAGCGAGGCGCCGTCACGCCCAGGGCAGCACGGCGAGAGCCTCATAACGTGGGGGCGATCCTCTGGCAAGGTGGGACTGATAGACCCGGAGGCCGTCCGGCTGCCATGTCGGCCCGGCGTAGGTGTCGAGAACCCGCCACCAGTGGGTGGCGTCGGCCGCACGTCGACGGGCCAGGGTGACGTGCGGGCGGAACGACCCACCCTCGGGAGCCGCCCCAACCGTTGCGGCGACGTTTCTCACCCCCCTGGCCAGCGCGGCAGCTCAGGCGGGGCGTCCACCGCGGCATAGAGCGCGCGGGCCGAGACCACGTCGGGAAAGGCCCCGGCGCCGTGCAGGGCGAGGGTCGGCGGCCTGGTGTCGGCGGCGACAGTGGCGCAACCATCAATGAGATCATCGACGACCCGCGCGGGGCAGGCACCCATGAACGCGAGCGTCACATGCCAGGTCTCCGGTCGGGTGAACCGGAGACCGTCCGCGTGCTCCCAGCGCGGCTCCAGGAACCGGGTCAGATCCGCGCGGGCCGCTTCAGGGGGATCAACGGCGATGAACAAGCGCATGGGGCCCATCATGGTCGATCCGCTCCCGCTGGTGGAGCCCCCGGCCCACCGGAACGCCTGCCTGTCCGGCGCGCGCCCGCGACCCCCATCCCAGCATCCAATAACGAACGAGATTTGTTTTTTAAATCTGTTAGGGTCTCCTTACTCGCCCGCCGGACCCGGTGGGGCTTGCCGTCACACCGTCGCCGAACCCCCGATCGAGGAGAATCCTGATGCTCACCCAGCGCCGCGCCGGCGTCCTGACCGCGATGACCGCCGTTGCGCTGGCCCTGGCCGGATGTTCGGGGTCTGCTGCCGGGCCGGTCAGCCCGACCTCCTCGGCCGACGTCAGCACCGTCACGGTGACCGACAACTGGGGCAAGCAGACAGTGACCGTGCCGCCCTCCTCGGTGGTGGCCACCGACAACCGCACCTTCGAGACGCTTGATGCCTGGGGGGTGAAGCTGGCCGCTGCCCCTATCGCCCTGGTGCCGTCCTCCCTCTCCTACGCCACCGACGAATCCATCATTGTCCTGGGCCCCCACGTCGAACCCGACCTCGAGGCGATCGTGGCCACCGAACCCGATCTGGTCATCGTCGGCCAGCGCTTCGCCCAGCACTACGACAGCATCAAGGGCCTCGTCCCCGATGCCACCCTCCTCAACATCGACCCCCGCGACACCGAGACCTATGAGTCCGAACTGAAGCGACAGACCGAGGTGCTCGGCCAGGTGTTCGGCCACGAGGCCGAGGCCGCAACCATCATCGACGAGTTCGATGCCGCCATCGCCCGGGTGAAGGCCGCCTATGACCCCGAGGAGACGGTTCTCGCCGTGGTCACCTCCGGCGGCGCCATCAACTACGCCGCACCCCACTCCGGACGCAGCCTCGGCCCCGTGTTCACCATGGTCGGGCTGACCCCGGCCATCGAGGCCACCGGCACCACCGATCACGAGGGCGACGAGATCGCCGTCGAAGCCGTGGCCGACTCCAATCCCGACTGGATTCTCGTGCTCGACCGGGACGCCGGTCTGGCCGAGGGCGACACCGTCGACGGTGAGCCCTACACCCCGGCCAACGAACTCATCGCCGACTCGGCCGCACTGCAGAACGTGACCGCGGTGACGGAGGGGCAGGTCGTCCACATGCCTGCCGACACCTACCTCAACGAGGGCATCCAGACCTACACGGAGTTCCTCAACCAGATGGCCGACGCGATGGAGGCCCAGAGCTGACC
>JBKEBV010000212.1:0-32419 GCA_047973315.1 Propioniciclava sp. | reverse complement strand
GCCGGGGCGAAGCTGGGCGAGCACGTCGCTCGGCTCGATCCCCTCAGCCCCGACCCGCGCCGCAGCCCTCCCGCAGCGACGCAGCACCAGACCCCGTCCGGGCCCGGGCGGGAGCACCCCAGCCGCCGCGAGAACGTCCACCGCCAGATGCCGGTCGTGGTTCCAGGCCGCAAGGGCTGCGCCGACGCCCAAGGCCAGCAGGTCCCCCCGTTCGGCCCAGTCGACGCGTTCCAGCCAGTCGAGGGTCTGATCCCGATCCTGTTCGAGGCCACGGACCAGCGCCCCGGCGACGACCGTCGCCGCAGCCGAGCTGGTCGCCGACGGACGGGTCCGCATCAGCTCAGCGGCCAACTCGCCGAGCCAGGCACCGGCGAGGTCGGGAGCGAAACTCGCCCGAAGGCGACGCACCCCCCGGGCGTCATGGAAAGCGATCTCACGATGCCCGGGCGCAGCGGTCACCAGCGCAACGTTGCCCACCGTCGCCACCGTCACTCCGACGCCACCGACGACAGCTTGGTCGGGGGTGTCGAAAACAATCTCGTCCAACCCGTCGCGGACCAGGTCCGGCAACCAGGCCGGGAGGAACTGCCCCGCCTCACCGGGTTCATCGGCGCGGAGGAAGGACAGGGTCGTCCGGACCCGCGATCCAGCCCGCAGGGATCCGGTCGGGCTGACCAGGTGGAGGGCCGCGTATGCCTCGGGGAGCATCGGATCGGGACGGCGATCCTGCGGCGCGAACACCGGCACTGCTGAGGCGACCCGGACGAATCCCGTGATCCGCACCACCAAGGAGGGGGTGTCCTGGGCGAGCGGCGCCACGACGACGATCCCCTCCAGATCACTCGCCCAGGTCCAGCCGGCCCAGCCCGGCTCGGCGGTGACCCCGACTCCCACCGGAAGGAGTGCGACCGACTCGGTGCCGACATTGTCCACCGTCACCACCGTTCGCCAGCCATCCTCGTCATCGTGGCGCAGGCTCACCTCACACGGACCCTGGGCGACCCGATACTCCTGGTCGTCGAGGTTGGCGCACAGATCGCCCGCATCGGGCAACGCGAAGTCGAAGTGCGCGAGCGGGCAACCGTCCAGGGTGAAGGTCAGCCGACGTCCGTCCCGGCTCGCCCGGCAGGCGAACGGCTCGATCATCGCGGTCTCCCGCGCGCGCCCGGCGGCTGACAGGTCCCACACCAGTAGAGATTCCGTCCGGCCAGATCCGTGACCAGGATCTCGCCACCGCAGACCAGACATGCCTGACCGGTCCGCCGGTAGACATACACCTCGCCCCCGTGACGGTCCTCACGCGGTGGGCGGCCCATGGCCTCGGGGGTGTGCGCGGCGTCGACCGAGTCAATCCGGCCCGAGGCGACGGCGGCGTTCATCAAGGCCGCCAGATCGGCCCACACCGAGCAGAAGACCGGCTGCGGGATCGCGTTCGCCGGCACCCAGGGGTCGATCCCGTGACGGAACAGCACCTCGGCGCGGAAGATGTTGCCGACGCCGGCGAAGACCTTCTGGTCCATGAGGACCGCAGCGAACGGCCTCCCCGAACACGCCACCCTGGCCCAGGCGCGGGCCGGGTCAGCGTCCGGGCGCAGCGGGTCAGACCCGGCCTGCTCGATCACCGCCTGCTGCTCCGCGGTAGTGATCAGGCGGCACCACTGCGGGCCCCGGAGATCGGCGGCGAGCACGCCGTCGGAGATCCGCAGCCGCAGGGTCGCCGGATGGGGCAGCTGGTCGGCCGGACCGAAGGTCAGCCGGCCGATAAGACCCAGGTGAATCCAGACCACGCGTTCCTCGGCGAAGGTGACGAACAGGTGTTTGCCGACCGACTCCGCACCGGTCAGCGTGGTGCCGTCGAGCTGACCAGCCGACTCGGCGAAGCGCCCCTGGGGACTCACCACCGCGACGCTCCGGGCCGTGAAAGCACCGGTCAGGGCTGTTGCCAGCCGGTGGGTGACGTGGCCCTCCGGCATGGGGACACCTCCTGGCAACGGTCTCGGCGTGGGGGCCAAAGTGTACGCGCCGAGTCGCGGAGCGGACCGCGTCAGTGGCGTCCGGCCTCATAAGCGGCGATCTGGCCCACGCGACGCTGGTGCCGCGGGCTGGTGGAGAACGGGGTCTCCAGGAAGGAGCGGGCGATATCGAGGGCCTCCTGATGGGACTGCATCCGTCCCCCGAGGCTGAGCACGTTCGCGTCATTGTGCTCCCGGGCCAGCCGGGCCAGCACCGTGTTGGAGGCGAGCGCGGCGCGGATCCCGGTGACCTTGTTGGCCGCCATCTGTTCCCCGTTCCCCGATCCGCCCAGGACGATGCCCAGCGAAGCCGGGTCGGCGGCCACCGCCTCGGCGCAGGGAAGGACGAAAACGGGGTAGTCATCCTCGGCGTCGTAGGTGCTCGCCCCGTGATCGATCACCTCATGGCCGAGCGCGGTGAGCTCGGTGACCAGGTACTGCTTGAGCTCGAAGGCTGCATGGTCGGTGGCGATGTGCACGATCATGACCGCATCCTTGCGCGATTCCGTCCGCGCGGGAAGCGCTCAGTCGAAGATCGGACCCACCGTACGGGTGCGCTTGAGTTCGAAGAAGCCCGGGTAGGCCGTCACCCGCGCGACGCCGTCGAACAGGGAGCCGGCCTCCTCGCCTCGGGGTGCCGGCGAGATGACCGGGCCGAACAACGCCTGGCCGTTGAGGTGGATGACCGGCGTTCCCACCTCGTCCCCGACCGGATCCATGCCGGCGTGGTGCGAGGCGCGGAGTTCGTCGTCGTGGGCGTCGGTGTCGCCCAAGTCGGCAAGAGCGGCGGGCAGTCCGGCCTCCTCGAGGGCAGCGACGATGGTCTCCTTCGTGCGAGGTTCTTCACCGGGATGGAATCGGGTCCCGATCTCGGTGTAGAAGGCCCGCAGCGCCTCCGAGCCGTGCTCACGTTCGACGCCCAGGGCCACCCGAGCGCCCGCCCAGGCTTCATCCATCATCGCCCGGTAGTCCTCCGGGAGGTCGCGGCCCTCGTTGAGCACCGCAAGGCTCATGACGTGGAAGGTCGTGTGCACCTCACGTACCTGCTCCACCTCGAGCATCCAGCGCGAAGCCATCCAGGCCCACGGGCACGCCGGATCGAACCAGAAATCAACCTGTTGCGTCATGCGCGCCATGCTACCGAGGCTTCACCGCCGACCGCCGAGGTCCGGGCCTGGTGGATCCGGCTAAAATCGGAGCGACCTCCCGTTACTGTCCCGAACCGCTGAAAAACAACCCGGATGGAGCGTATGTTCCCAGCCAACATCACCCGCGACGAGGCCGTGGCGCGGAGCCAACAGGTCACGGTCACGTCCTACCAGGTCGTCATCGACCTGACCGGCCGCCACGCGAACGGCACCCCGCTGGCGGACCCTGAGACCACCTTCACCTCGACCACCCAGATCCGGTTCTCCTCCATCGATTGTGTCGTCAACGCCAACCTCCTTGCCGAGGAGCTCACCTCAGCGGTTCTGGACGGCGAGACGCTGGCGCCCGATGCCTTCGACGGCGAACATCTCACCCTCGACGTGAGCGAGGGGCCGCACGTCCTGAGTGTCACCGCCGTCATGCGGTACTCCCGGACCGGAGAGGGACTGCACCGCTTCGTCGATCCGGCTGACGATCAGATGTACCTGTACACCCAGTTCGAGGTGGCCGACGCCCGCCGGATGTACTGCACCTTCGAGCAACCCGACCTGAAGGCGCGCTTCACCCTCAGCGTCGTCGCCGACCCTGACTGGACCGTCGTGTCGAACTCGTCGGCGGTCATCCCGGCGGTCCGCGATGACGACTACGCCCGCTGGGATTTTGCGCCCACCGAGCCCATCTCGACCTACATCACCGCTCTGGTCGCTGGCCCGTTCGTCACCGTGAGCGACCGTTTCGTCCGTGAGGACGGGTCGACGATTCCGCTGTCGATCCTCACCCGGGCCTCGCTGGCGCAGCATCTCGACGCCGACCGGATCTTCGACACCACCCGCCGGGGCTTCGCCTTCTTCGAACACCACTTCGGCCGCCAGTACCCCTTCCACGACTACGCCCAGGTCTTCGTGCCGGAATTCAACTTCGGCGCGATGGAGAATGCTGGCTGCGTGACCTTCCGGGACGAGTACATTTTCCGGAGCAGGCAGACCTCGGGAGCCTACGAGTCCCGGGACAACACGATCCTGCACGAGATGGCCCACATGTGGTTCGGCGACCTGGTGACGATGACCTGGTGGGACGACCTGTGGCTCAACGAGTCCTTCGCCGAATGGGCCTCCCACTTCGCCCAGGCACAGATCGCCACCGATGTCGGCGGTCGCCCCAACCCGTGGGCGACGTTCTGCAACAGCCGCAAGACGTGGGCCTACCGGCAGGACCAGCTTCCCTCGACCCACCCGATCGCTGCCGACATGGTCGATCTGGAAGCGGTCGAACTCAACTTCGACGGCATCACCTACGCCAAGGGGGCCTCCGCACTGCGGCAGCTGGTCGCCTTCGTCGGACGTGAGGACTTCCTGGCCGGGGTCCGCAGCTATTTCGCCGAGTTCGCGTACGGGAACAGCCAACTCGCCGACCTGCTGCGTCACCTCGAGGCCGCCTCAGGACGTGATCTCGGCTTCTTCACCACCCAGTGGCTCCTCACCGCCGGCGTCAACACGCTCACCGCCGACTTCGAGACCGACGGTGAGGCGTTCACCCGCTTCGGGATCAGCCAGTCGGCCGCTCCGGAGTGGCCCACGCTGCGCCGCCACCGCATCGCCGTGGGCTGCTACAACGTCGTTGACGGCGTCCTCACCCGCACCGACCGGGTCGAGTTCGACATCGACGGGGCCATGACCGAGGTACCTGCCCTCGTCGGCCGCCCCCGACCCGACCTGCTGCTGGTCAACGACGACGACCTCACCTACGCCAAGATCCGGCTTGACCCGCAGTCCCTGGACACCCTGGTCGGTCATATCGACGCCCTCGACTCCGACCTCGCCCGTGCCCTCGCCTGGGGAGCGACCTGGGACCTGACCCGGGACGGCGAGATGGACCCGGCCGATTATGTCGAACTGGTGCTGCGCGGGGTGGCGGTCGAGACCGACCTCACCGCCGTGGCGGCGGTCCTCGGGCAGGCGCGCACAGCCATCGAGTTGTACACCCCGGCCGACCGGCGCGCCGACCTCGCCGATCACTGGCAGGTCGGCGTGGCCCGACTGATGCAGGCAGCCGAGCCGGGTTCGGACCATCAGCTCGCGCTGGTCCGGGCGCTTGCCCTGGCGATGAATGACACCGTCGGCGCTGACCTGCTGCAGGCCTGGCTCGCCGGTGAGGAACTGCCCGATGGGCTGGTCCTCGACGCTGACCTGCGGTGGCGACTGGTGGCGGCACTGGCCCGTCTGGGAGCCATCGACGACGCGGCCATCGCCGCCGAGGCGTCCGCTGACCGGACCTCGTCGGGTGCCGAACAGGCCGCCGGGGCGCGCTCGGCGCGCGCCGACGCCGCAGCGAAGGCCGACGCCTGGACCACCGCCACCGCAGGGAAGGTCCCCAACGAGACCCATGCCCAGATCGTGCGCCAGTTCTGGCAGTTCGGTCAGAATGAGCTGCTCACGCCGTACGCCCAGCGGTATCTGGACGTGGTCGCCGCGATCGGCGAGCAGCGGGACGGCTGGGGCGCCGCCTCGTCGACGTTGCGCCAGGCGGTGCTCACCTGGTTGTTCCCGCTGCCCATCGCCGACCGGGACTTCATCGGCCGCCTCGACGCGTTCCTCGCCGCGCACGCCTTCCCCGAGTCAGTGGTACGGCTGGTCAACGAGCGACGAGACGACGCGGTGCGAGCCATCCGTAACCGTGAGATCAACACCGGTCGGGGAGCATCTGCATGATCACCGTGGGTGAGGTGGCGGCCTGGTTCGAGGAGGCCTACCCCCCCGATCTCGCCGAGGACTGGGACCAGGTCGGCCTGTCCGTCGGTGACCCGCAGGCAGCCGTCGAACGGATCCTCTTCGCCGTGGAGGTCACCGACGCGGTAGTCACTGAGGCGCTCATCATGGGGGCTGACCTGATCGTCGCCCACCATCCCCTGCTGCTACGCGGGATCCACACGGTGCGGGCCGACCAGCCCAAAGGCCGGATCATCACCCGCCTGATCACCGCCGGTGCCGCCGTGTTCAGTGCGCACACCAATGCCGACGCGGCGGCTGACGGCGTGGCCGATGCCCTCGCGGACGTGCTCGAGCTGACCGACCGTCGCCCGCTGGTCGCGAAACCGGGCGGGGCCCAGGACGCGTCCTCCGCGCTGGGCCTGGGACGCGTCGGGATGTTGCCGACCCCGACCCGCGCCACCGATCTGGCCGCCCGACTCGCCGAGCGCCTTCCCCCGACGGCTGGCGGCATCAGAATCGGCGGTGACCCGGTGCGTTCTCTTGAGCGCGTCGCCGTCCTCGGCGGGGCCGGCGACTCTCTGCTCGACGCCGCGCGCGCCGCCGGGGTCGACGCCTATGTCACCGGAGATCTGCGGCACCATCCGGCGCAGGATTTCCTCGCCCACGACGACGCCCCGGTCCTCATCGACGTCCCCCACTGGGCAGCCGAATGGGTGTGGCTCCCCAACGCCGAACGTCTCGCCCGCGAGCGTGCCGCCGCGACCGGTGTCACCCTGACCACGGCGGTGTCGCGGCTCAACACCGACCCGTGGGCCCTGCGTCTCGACGCGCCGGACGCCCCCGTCTGATGCCATGAGGCTCCGTCGCGACCAGCAGTGGTGGGTCGTGACCGTGGCGCTCGGTCGCCTGATCGCCGGGTTCCTCGCCTGGAGCCTCTACCTGGAGAACCGCTTCCTGCACCACGCCCGCACCGTCGACGCCCGCATCGTCGAGACGGTCCGGACCGGTTGCTTCACCGCCGCCGGCGGCAGTCAGGGGAGGGGAAGCGGGGACACCGTCTACGCGGTGGAGTTCCTCGACGACGGCAGGCTCATCCGCACCCGGGTCACCCGACCGTGTCGGGTCATTCCCCCTGACTTCGGGCGGGGACGCGGCGCCGTGTGGATCGAGTATGACCGCGATCATCCCGATCGGAACCGGGTGGTCAACGACCATCGGGTGGAGCAGTCGGTGACCGCCGCGGGTATCGCGCTGCTCGGCTATGTCGCTGCGGTGGGTCTCCGGCTCGCCTGGCCGGCCATCGCCGCCCGCCTCACTCGCGGACGGCGAGGTCGCTCGAGTGCCGGCGGAACCAAGCCGGTCCCATGACGGCGACCGCCACCACGGCGGAGATGGCCACGGGGATCGCGACGATGATCCCGAGCAGGTCGAGCACCGTCGGCGCCGTCGTGTCCGGCCAGGGCGTGAGGGTCTCAAGAAGCGGAATGACCAGCGCAGGTGCCATGGCCGGAATCGTAGCCGATTGGGGTAGATTGAGCCTTCGATGAGCGCCACTTCTGATCATGATCTCTCCCAGGATGCTCGGGTCATCTGGGATGCCGCCGATATTGAACGGGCCCTGCGCCGGATCGCCCACCAGATTCTCGAGGCGAACCGCGGTGCCGAGAATCTGGTCCTGCTCGGGATCCAGAGCCGGGGCGCGCCACTCGCTGCACGCCTGGGCGCCCTGATCGCCGAGACCGAGGGTCGCCAGGTGCCCGTCGGCGAGCTCGACATCACCATGTATCGCGACGATCTCCGCCGCCATCCCACGCGCGCTGTCGGACGCACCCGGGTACCGGTCGACATCGACCAGCTCACCGTGGTGCTGGTCGATGATGTGCTCTACTCCGGCCGGACGATCGCGGCAGCCATGGACGCGCTCAAGGATCTGGGCCGACCCCATGTCGTCCGCCTTGCCGTCCTCATCGATCGCGGGCACCGGGAACTCCCGATCCAGGCCGACCTTGTGGGCAAGGATCTCCCCACCACGGCCGCCGCGCATGTTCGGGTGACCGTCGCCGAGATCGACGGGGTCGACGCCGTCACCCTCACCAACTCGAGAGGGGCCTGATGCGCCACCTGCTCAGCGCCGGAGACCTCAGCCGCAGCGACGCCCTCACCATCCTCGATCTGGCCGAGGAGATGCACGAGGTCCAGCAGCGCCCCATCAAGAAGCTGCCCGCGCTGCGCGGGCGGACGATCATCAATATGTTCTTCGAGGACTCGACCCGCACCCGGACGAGCTTCGAGATCGCCGGCAAGTGGATGAGCGCCGACACCATCAACGTCTCCGCCAAGGGATCGAGCGTCAGCAAGGGCGAGTCGCTGCGCGACACCATGCTGACGCTCGATGCGATGGGCGCGGACTGCTTCGTCATCCGCCACAGTTCCAGCGGGGCCGCCGCCCAGGCAGCCGGCTGGGTCCGCGCCAGCGTCATCAACGCCGGGGACGGTCAGCACGAGCATCCCACCCAGGCACTGCTCGACGCCTACACCATGCGGCAACACTTCCGCAGCCAGGGCATGGGCGACCGGTTCGACGAGCGCCGCATCGTCATTGTCGGGGACCTTTTGCACAGCCGGGTCGTCCGCAGCAATGTCCTGCTCCAGCAGACGCTCGGCGGACAGGTGACGCTCGTCGCGCCCCCGACCCTGCTGCCCCCCGATGTCGACCGCTGGGGGGTCAAGGTCGCTGCTGACCTCGACGCCGTCCTCGACCGGGCCGACGTGGTGATGATGCTCAGGGTTCAACGAGAACGGATGGCGAGCGGCTTCTTCCCCACCGAGCGCGAGTACACCGCCGGCTACGGACTGACCCGCGAGCGGCTCGAACGGCTCCGGCCGTCGGCAGCCATCCTCCACCCGGGGCCGATGAACCGAGGCGTCGAGATCAGCAGTGAGGCTGCCGATGCGACCGCCTCGCGCGTGCTCGACCAGGTCTCGGCCGGGGTCGCGGTACGGATGAGCGTCTTGTACCACCTGCTGGGTGGAGAGGGAGAGAACTGATGAGCCTGGTCATCACCGGCGCCCGCCTGGCGGATGGAACCACCTGCGATCTCGCCGTTGTCGACGGCCGTTTCATCGACCCCGCTGACGCGCCGCCGGGAGCAGAGCGAGTCGACGCCGACGGGCTGTTGGCGCTGCCCGGGCTGGTTGACCTGCACACCCACCTGCGCGAACCCGGCCGGGAGGACGCCGAGACGATCGCCACCGGAACACGGGCCGCCGCCCGCGGCGGCTACACCGCCGTCTTCGCGATGCCGAACCTCGACCCGGCGACCGATACCGCCGAGGCCGCCCAGTATGTGGCCCAGATCGGACGACGCGACGGCTCCTGCGAAGTGGTTCCGGTCGGTGCGGTCACCAAACAGCGGGCCGGTGAGGAGCTGGCCGAACTCGGCCTGATGGCCGGCCACGGGGTGCGGGTCTTCTCCGATGATGGCGCCTGCGTCCACGACAGCCTGATCATGCGCCGGGCGTTGACCTATCTGAAACCCCATGACGGTGTGGTCGCCCAGCATGCGCAGGATCCGCGCCTGGCCGGGGGCCGGGCCTGCTGCCACGAGTCGGATTACTCCGGACGTCTCGGCCTGCCGGCCTGGCCGAGCATCGCCGAGTCGACCATCATCGCCCGCGACGTCCAGTTGGCGGAGTTCACCGGTGGGCGCTACCACGCCTGCCACATCTCCACAGCCGAGAGCGTCGATGTGATCCGCTGGGCCAAGCAGCGCGGAGCTCGGGTGACCGCCGAGGTGACCCCGCACCACCTCTACCTCGACACCCCTTATGTGGAGACCTTCGACACCACTTTCAAGGTCAATCCGCCACTGCGCACCTCCGAGCATGTGGAGGCGATCCGAGAGGCACTCGCCGACGGGACCATCGACGCCGTCGCCACCGACCACGCCCCGCACACGGTGCAGGACAAGGATCACCCGTTCGACGTGGCGCTACCCGGCATGCTGGGGCTGGAGCAGTCCCTCGCCGTCGTCATGGAGGTGATGGTTGCCACCGGTCGGATGGACTGGCCCACGCTCGTCGAACGCATGTCCGCCGGGCCAGCACGGATCGGTCGCCTCGACCACCAGGGCCGCCGGATCGCGCCCGGCGAGCCGGCGCATCTGGTTCTGGTCGACCCGACCCGCCGAGCGACCGTCGACAAGGACCAGACCGCTTCGCTGGCCCGGAACAATCCCTATCACGGCCACGATCTTCCCGATCCGGTGGAGCTCACCCTCTGGGGCGGCCAGGTCACCTGGCGACGTTGAGCAGTTCCTCGGCCAGGGCCAGGACCGAGGCCCGGGACGTCTGGTCGTTGATCTCCAGGTAGTCACAGCTCGCGGACACCGCATCTGCCAGGGTGCCGGCTCGCAGGGAGGCGACCAGTTCCCCGCGCGCGTCGTTGACCGGGGCCCCGACCCCCCGCAGGTGCAGAACCCAGGCCGCAATCACCCGTTCGGCTCCGACAGGATCGCCACCGGCGGCCCGATCGGCGATGAGCGCGGGCACGATCCGGATCGGGATCTTCACCGAACCGTCGGCGGCGATCCGCGCGAGCCCGTCCTTCATCCGAGGGTTGCCGAACCGCTCGACGAGCGCGGCTCGGTAGTCGGCGATCTCCGCGGCGGGAAGCGGCAGGTGGCGGGCGGCGACATCCCACCACTGGTTCACCCACACGGCCAGCAGCGGGTGGCTGATCGCGTCATGGACAGTCACACACCCCAGCACCGGTCCGGCGTAGGCCATCAGCGAATGGGAGCCGTTGAGCAGCCACAGCTTGCGCATCTCGTGGGGAACGATGTCGTCGACGAAGGTTGCGCCAGCACTCTCCCAGGCTGGACGTCCGCCGACGAAGTTTCCGGCGAGCACCCATTCGCTGAACGGCTCGGTGGCGACCGGGGCGGCGTCATCGATCCCGGTGTCGGCGAGCACGGACCTCCCGATCCCGGCGGGGACCTGCGGCGTGATCCGGTCGACCATCGTGGTGACGAAGCCGACCGAGGTGTCGATCCAGGCATTCAGGTCGGGCGCGACCAGACCGGCGAGCCCGCGGACGACAGTCTCGACCATCCGGCCGTTCTCGGGGACGTTGTCGCAGGGGACGAAGGTGAGCGGACCCGCGTCAGCGGCCCGACGCCGCAGCAGGCCTGCGACGAACTTTCCGGGCACGGTGGTGACCGCGGTGAGGCGGTTCGTCCGGAGCGCCTCGATGTCGGTCACGATGCCCGGATGGTCGGCATCGAGGGCACCGGACTCGTCGAGGAGATAGGCGGCTTCGGTGACCGTCGAGGTGACGATGGCCACCTCGGGCCGCGCGAAGAACTCGAGCAACGCCGCGACATCGGGCCCGGGCAGCGCTGCCGACACCACGTCGATCACCTCGTAGGTGTTGCCCTCCGGCTTCTGGACGACCACGGTGTAGAGGCCGCCCTGGTCCTCCAGCGTGGTCGCCATCGCCGACGACCGTCCGGTGAACGCCGCGATCCCCCAGTCCGCGGCATCGGTCGCGTGCGCGGTGTAGACCGCGGTGTGGGCGCGGAAGAAGTTCCCGAGCCCGAGGTGGATCATCCGGACCTCGGCCACCGGTCGGCCGTCGTGAGCACGGGAGAGACGACGAGACACAGAGATGACCTTTCCCTCGACTTCATCGGCGACCAGCCCGCAGGCATCGGACGCACTGGCGGGCCTTGTGAACCCTATGCGGCCGGCCGGCACCGGTCGCCTGGTTGCCCTCGCTTGCCAGAAGTCCACGGTGGTGGGCCGGGGGTGGTGGCTCGACCCTATAGTGATGCCACCTCGGCACAAACACACTCAGGAGGTCTCGATGCCGCAATCCGATCCTGTCGCCGAGACCCTCGGCGGCCCGCACCAGCGGGTGAGCGACGCCGACCTCGACGCGTTCGTCGAGCGACGCCTCGCCGGGGTGGACCTCGACGGGCGCACCGTCACCCTGGTGGTGCCCGACGCCACCCGCAGTTGCCCACTTCCGCTCGTGCTGGGTTCGGTCCACCGGCATCTGGCCGGCCGGGCCGCCTCGGTGACCTGCATCATCGCCCTGGGTACCCATTCCTATATGGAGCCGGACGAGATCGATCGCTGGCTCGGCGTGCCCGCCGGCAAGACGCTCGCCGACATCTACCCCGGTCTGCGGGTGCTCAACCACGAGTTCCACGACCCGACGCAGATCGTCGAGGTGGGCGTCCTCAGCGCCGACCAGGTCGGCGAACTCTCCGAGGGGGCGATCAGCGAGGACGTGGTCGTCGAGATCAACCGTCACGTCGCCGAGGCCGAGGTCAACATCGTCATCGGTCCGGTCTTCCCCCACGAGGTGGTCGGCATCTCCGGGGGGAACAAGTACTTCATTCCCGGATGCTCCACCCATGACGCCATCGACCTGTCGCACTGGGTGGGGGCACTCATCGGCGTCGAAGCGATGATCGGGCGCGCCGGAGTGACGCCGGTCCGGGCCATCATCAATGCAGGCTCCGAACTCATCAAGGGTGAGCGGCTCGCGTTCTGTCTTGTCGTCGAATCGGGTTCCGGGGATCTGGAATCAGTCAGCTTCGGTACTGCGGAGGCCGCCTGGGCCCAGGCCGCCGAGATCGCCGCCGAGACCCATGTCGTCCACGTCGACACACCTTTCACCCGGGTGCTGGCCATGATGCCGACCCGCTATGACGACATCTGGACCGCCGCCAAGGGCTGTTACAAGATGCAGCCCGCCATGGCCGACGGCGGTGAGGTGATCATCTATGCACCACACGTCACCGAACTCTCCGAACAGCATCCGGAGATTCTTGAGGTCGGCTACCACTGCATCGAGTACTTCACCCAGCAGTGGGACCGGTTCGCCCATGTGCCCAAGGGGGTCCTCGCCCACTCCACCCACCTCCGCGGTGCGGGCAGCTATGACCCCGCCACCGGCCAGGAGACCAACCGGATCAAGGTGACGCTGTGCACCCAGATCCCCGAGGAGGTCTGCCGACAGGTCAACCTGGGTCACCTGCCGTTGGAGGCGGTCGATGTGGAGGCGTGGAAGGCCGATCCGGCCGTTTTCGTCCAGGAGAACGCCGGCGAGGTGCTGTACCGCCTGCGGGGCTGAGCCCGGGCGGACGGTTCTCGCCGGCGGCCCCCAGAGGTCATCCGGCGAGCCGGAAGGCGTGACGGGGCAGATCGCTGACCAATGCCTGGGCCACCTCCTCGGCCTCGTCGATCGCCAACCGGTGGTCGGCGACCAGTTCGGCCAGGTGCGCGGCATCGCAGCGTCGCGACAGATCGTGGCGGGCGGGGATCGACAGGAACGCCCGGGTGTCATCGATGAAGCCGGTGGTCTTGTAGAAGGTCCCGTACTCAGTGACCGCCGCGCGCCACCGCTTGATGGCATCGGGGGCGTCAATGAACCACCAGGGTGGGCCCATGTAGACCGACGGATAGAACCCGGCCAGCGGGGCCACCTCGCGCCCGTGAACGGTTTCGTCCATGCCGAACAGGATGACCCGGAAGTTCGGATGGGTGCCGAAGGCGTTGAGCATCGGTCGCAGCGACTCGACCCACTCGATGCCGACCGGAACGTCGGCTCCGACGTCAGCGCCGTAACGCTCGAAGGTCCGCTGGTGATGGTTGCGGGCCACCGCGGGATGCAGCGTCATGACCAGCCCGTCGTCGGCAGCCATCCGGCACTGCTCGAACATGAAGGCCCGCCGCAGCGCCGTCTGCTCGGCACCACTGGCCTCACCGCGCCGGGCGCGAGCGTAGACAGCCTCGGCATCCTCCAGCGGCGCCATCGCCATGTCGCGGTGACTGTGATCGGTGGACACCGCTCCCCTGCTGGCGAAGAAGGCCCGCCGGTTCTCCATCGCCGCCACCCAGCCGGCAAAGGTACCGGTGTCAATCCCGGACACCGCGCCCAGGGCGTCGGTGAGCTCGACCCAGTCGGCCCGGCCGGGTTCCAGGAACCGGTCGGGGCGGAAGGTGGGGAGCACCCGCGTGGTGACCGACGGATCGGCGGCGATCACCGCGTGGTGATCCAGGTCGTCCAGCGGGTCATCGGTGGTGGCGAGGACCTCGAGGGAGAACCGGTCCAGCAGCGCCCGCGGGCGGAAGTCCGGCGTGCGCAGCGCAGCGTCAAGGGTGTCGTAGATCTCATCGGCGGTCTCGGCTGACGGCCGCACCGAGATTCCGAAGATGTCAGCAAGCTCCATCTCCATCCAGTATTTCATCGGGGTGCCACGGAACAGGTGCCAGTGCGAGCAGAACGTCCGCCAGGCCTGACGAGCCTGCTGGGGGCCGAAATCAGCGCGGCCCGGGGGGACGCCCAAGGTCGCGAGGTCGACACCCTGGCCGTGCAGGATGCGATTGACGTAGTGATCGGGGGTCAGCAGCAGGCTGGTCGGATCGTTGAAGGCGCTGTCCTCGGCGATCCAGGCGGCCGGAACATGCCCGTGCGGGGAGATGATCGGGGCATCCTTGATCTGCTCGTACAACCGGCGTGCAACCGCGCGCGTCCCAGGGTCAGACGGCAGCAGGCGGTCAGGATGCAGGGTCAACGGCGCTGTCATGCCGCCCATTGTTACCAGCCCACCCCATCGGCGCAGCGGTGTTTCTGATCGTTGTCATCCGGCAACGAAGATCAACTCGATGACTCCCCCACCCGGGTGCGGCATGATGGCTGGCGAGGTGCGTGTCGCTGAGGTCCGGACCGAATCCGCCTGCACCGCACCGGCAGTCGACCACCGAAAGGGAAACACCACATGAGTGAGAAGACCGGAACGGCACAGATCGGGGTCGTCGGCATGGCCGTCATGGGCTCGAACCTGGCGCGCAATCTGGCGAACCACGGCTACCGGACAGCTGTCTTCAATCGCACCTGGGCCAGGACCGCGGAGGTGGTCAGCGAGCATCCCGAGGCCAACTTCATCGCCTCGGCAGACGTGGCCGAGTTCGTCGACTCCTTGGAGAAGCCGCGCCGGATCATTCTCATGGTGAAGGCCGGGGCTGCCACCGACGCCACCATTGAGTCGCTGATCCCGCATCTGGAGCCCGATGACATCGTCGTCGACGGCGGCAACTCTTTCTTCGCCGACACCCGCCGTCGTGAGGAGTACCTGCGCGGCAAAGATCTGCACTTCGTCGGTGCCGGCATCTCCGGCGGCGAGATGGGTGCCCTCGAGGGGCCCTCCATCATGCCCGGCGGCTCGGCCCACTCCTACACCTATGTCGGCCCGATGCTGGAGGACATCTCCGCGCACGTGGACGGCGAGCCCTGCTGCACCTACATCGGAACCGACGGGGCGGGCCACTTCGTCAAGATGGTGCACAACGGTATCGAGTACGCCGACATGCAGTTCATCGGCGAGGCCTACGAACTCCTCAAGGCTGTCGGGTTGTCGGCCGCCGAGGCTGCCGACGTGTTCGCTGAGTGGAACACCGGCGACCTGGACTCCTACCTCATCGAGATCACCGCGGAGGTACTGCGCCAGGTGGATGCGACCACCGGCAAGCCGCTGGTCGATGTCATCGTCGACGCCGCCGGGATGAAGGGCACCGGCACTTGGACGGTGCAGGAGTCCATGCGGCTCGGCGTGCCGACCAACGCCATCGCCGAATCGGTCTACGCTCGCGCGGCCTCCAGCAGCCCCGACATCCGCGCCGCCGCCCAGGCTGCCCTCGACGGACCCGACGGCAGCGTCTCGGTGGACGACCGGACGGCGTTCATCGACGAGGTGCGCAAGGCGCTCTGGTGCGCAAAGGTGGTCGCCTACGCCCAGGGCCTGCATCTGATCAAGGTGGCCTCGGCCGAGTACGGCTGGGATATCGACGTCGCCGCCTGCGCCCGCATCTGGCGCGCCGGCTGCATCATTCGCGCCAAGCTGCTGGACCGGATCAGCAACGAGTACGCCGCAGGCGACCTCACCACCCTGCTGGAGGCTCCCTCCATCCGGGCCGAGTTGGCCGCGTGCGGGCCGGCGTGGCGGCGGGTGGTGGCCACCGCCACCGAGTCCGGGGTGGCCATTCCCGGGTTCGCCTCGGCGTTGTCCTACTACGACCTCCTCCGGGCACCCCGGACGAACGCCGCCCTCACCCAAGGGTTGCGCGACTTCTTCGGATCCCACACCTACCAGCGGGTCGACGCCGCGGGCACCTTCCACACCCGGTGGTCGGGGGACCGCTCCGAGGTTCGCGAGGACTGAACGCGGATCAGGCGGCCGAGCCGAGGTGGGCTGGTCATGCGCGGGATGCCACGGCGCTCCCGGTGCGCGATCAGCCCACCGCCGCGTGGACGACCTCCAGCAGCGGCTCGGCCGGGCAGTCGTATCCGGTCATCAGGCGGATCTGGTCCCTGGCCTGGGAGACCAGCAGGTCAAGACCTGACAACTGGGTGATCCCGGCCGTCTGTGCCGCACGGTCGAACACCGTCGGGTAGTGGTTGTAGGTCGCCTCGAAGCAGACCTCGGTGCGACCGACGAGGTCGGCGGCGACCGCAGCCGGGACCGGTGCTGACACCGTCCAGACCAGCACATCGAAACGCCCGGGCGGAACCTCACCCCAGCCGGCCACCTGCCAGCTGATCCCCAGGTGTGCTGCTAGGCCGTCGAGGCTGGCGTGGGCCCGCTCCGCCGACCGGGCCGAGACCACCACCTCATCGACCCCCAGCTGCGCCAGCGCGTACAGCGCCGATCGGGCGGTCGCTCCGTTGCCGCCGATGACGGCGGTTCGGGCGCTGGTCACCCCCGACCGGGACAGCGCCCCCACAAAGCCGGTGACATCGGTGTTCTCGATCCGGTGCGGCCGGTCGCCGCGACCGAGCAGCACCGTATTCCCGGAATTCAGGATGCGGGCAGTCTCGGAGGCCTCGCCCAGCAGCAGCGTCTCGGCCTTCAGCGGCGCGGTGCAGGACAGACCCACCCAGTCGACATCCAGACCGGCCACGAACGCGGCCAGGCCTCCCTCGCCGACCTGATGGCGTCCGTAACTCCAACCGTCAGCGATACCGAGCACCTCGTAGGCACGGCGATGAATCAGCGGGCTGAGCGAGTGGTCGACCGGCTGCCCCAGGACCGCGCAGCGGCCGGTCGCTCCGGGGCTCATGCCACCCGCCTGCGGTGCGGTACGGCCGGCCAACGGTCGGCGGCGGTGCGGAGAGCCTCCGGCACCGGGCTGGGACGACCCGCCGGGTCGGCGTGCACCAACACGGTCGCCGTCCGGGCGAACACGGTCGCGGTATCGGCGTCGACGATCTCAGCGATCAACCGCAGCGAGGTCCGGCCCACGGAGGCGACGGCGGTCCGCACTTGGTAGGGCTCGATCCGGTGCACCATCTCGGTGAGGTAGCGGATGTCCTGGCGGGCCACCAGCCAGCGGTGTTCGGTCGACCCGGGACCGCCGAGGGTGATGGCGTCGGCGACAACGGTGCGGTTCAGGGCGATCCGCGCCTCGGCGACGTAGTCGAAGTAGGTGACGTTGTTGACATGACGGTAGGCGTCAATGTCGGACCAGCGGACGGTGACCGGATGCCGGTGGGCCCGGCTGCCTACACGCCAGCCCCCCAGATCCGGGACCCGGGCCAGCGTCGATGACTGCTCCTGGAACCAGGCGCGGGCGTCTACCGGCGCCGGCGCCGGACGGCCGGTCTCCGGATCGACATAACACATCCGGGTCCGGGCCTGCGCCACCAGGCTGCCCCCTGCGCGGACGTCGTAGCCCAGCTCAAATTGGCTCGCCCGGACCCGCCCCACCCCCAGATCCACCTCGACCCCGTCATCGCGCACGTCCACCGAGGCGAGGTAGACGATCTGATGCTCGACGACCACCACGGAACGGCCCAGCAGCGCCTGCTGCCGGCCGGCGTGGAGCCAGGCGACGCGCGCCTCCTGGAGGTAGTCGAGAATCCGGGCGTTGTTGACGTGCGCCTGCGCGTCAAGGTCAACCCACCGTTGCCGGACCAGCGTGGAGAACGTCACCCCGGGATCTTCTCAGTCGTCGGGCTCCGCCTCGTACAAAGTGTCCACGATGTCGGCATACCGATCGGCGATCGCGCTGCGACGCAACTTCATGTTGGCGGTCACATCACCGGACTCGACAGTCAACTCGTGATCCAGCAGCGCGAACCGCTTGACGGTCTCCCATCGTTCAAGTTTGGCGTTGCCCGCATCGACATCGGCCTGGATCGTCTCCTGGAGGTCAGGCAAACCGACGAGTTCGGCGTAGGACAGTCCGGCATGGTCGTTGCGTTCAGCCCACCCGGTCAGGGCGGCCGGATCCAGGGCGATGAGCGCCGAGATGTACTTGCGGCCATCGCCGACCGCCACCACCTGCGAGGCCAGCGGCATGTTCGCCGCGAGCGCACCCTCGACCTTTTGCGGGGCGACGTACTTGCCGGCCGAGGTCTTCATCAGGTCCTTCTTACGATCGGTGATCCGCAGGTATCCGTCGGCGTCGAGTTCACCGATATCACCGGTGGCGTACCAGCCGTCGGCGTCGAGAACCTCGGCGGTCCGCTCGGGGTCCTTGTGGTAGCCGCGCATCACACCCCCGCCGCGGATCATCACCTCCCCGTCGTCGGCGATCCGGATCTCGGTTCCCGGAATGCCCGGGCCGACGGTGCCGAAGCGCGGCGTCGAGGGATGGTTGACCGTCGAGACCGCCGCGGTCTCGGTCATGCCGTAGCCCTCGATCACGACGATCCCCGCCGAGTAGAACCATGCCTGCACCTGTGCGCTCAGCTTCGCCGATCCCGACACGAAGAACTGGATATTGCCGCCCATCCGCTCCTTGAGCTTGGAGAACACCAACCGGTCCGCGATCCGGTACTGGGCCGCGAGCGCGCGCGGCATGGGCTGACCCTCCAGGCGGTAGGGCTGCGACTTCTTGCCGACGCTGAAGGCCCACGAAGCGATGCTCCGCTTCAGCGGGCTTCCGGCGCTGGACAACTTCACCGCATTGCGGACCTTCTCGAAGATGCGCGGGGCCCCGCACATGAACGTCGGCCTGGTCGCCGCCAGCCCGGGCATGATGCGGTCGAGGCGTCCGTCGACAGCCGAGGCGAACCCGATCGTCAGCTGCGCCACCATGACCGCCTTGCCGAACACGTGCGACAGCGGCAGCCAGAAGTACTGCAGCGAATCGGGCGTGATCAGGTCCAGGCTGTCGAGCGAGGCTGCTTCATAGGTCCAGTTGCTGTGGAGAAGTTCGACCCCCTTGGGCAGGCCGGTCGTGCCCGAGGTGTAGATCAGGGTCGCGATGGCCTCGGGCTGCGTGCTGGCGATGGCGTCCTCCATCGCGGTCGGGTTCGCCTCCAGGTGCGCTCGGCCCCGCTCCTTGAGCTGATCCAGCGTGATCGTGCGGTCGTCGGTCGGTTCTCCGTCGATGAGGATCACCGTGCGGACCTGCTCAGAGTCGGCGAGATCGGCGAGCTTCGCCACCTGTTCGGGATTCTCGGCGACGAAGTACGCCGAGGCGGAATGGGTGACGATATGGGCGAACTCAGGCCCCTGAAGGTTCGGGTAGATCGCGGTTGTCGCACCTCCGGCACAGTTGATGCCGAGGTCGACCAGAACCCATTCGATCCGGGTGCTGCTGGCCAGAGCGACCCGCTCCTCGGGCTGGAGACCGAGCGCCAGCAACCCGGCGCCGATCTCCCACACCTGCTGCCGGGTCTGCTCCCACGTCCGTCGTACCCAGGACTCGTTCTGGTCGGGGTACAGGTAGGCCAATTTGGTGGGCGTCGCGGTGACACGGGCGAGAAAAAGGGCGCCGATCGTCGGCGGCCGGTCGGCGAACGGGTGGGCCGTATCGGTCATGATTTCGGTGTCCTCTCCGGGCGACGCCGGCGGCGACCCGTCGTGGCAGTGTAGTGGAACGATTATGTTGAAACCTGAATGTCATCTATAATGCCGTTATGTCCGGCAACATAACAACCCCCTGGCTCTCTGAGGAGCAGCAGCTGGTCTGGCGCACGTTCCTCGACGGCTTCGCCCGCATCAAGCAGGAGCTCGACGACGAGTTGCGACCGTTCGGTCTCGACCTGTCGGTCTATGAGATCCTGCTCCGGCTCTCGGAGTCACCGGACAACCAGATGCGCATGTCTGATCTGGCTGTCGCCGCCCGGCAGTCCCGCTCCCGCCTCACCCATTCGATCAGCCGGATGGAGGAGAAAGGACTGGTCCAGCGGATGCCCTGCCCCGACGATCGCCGTGGTGTCATCGCGCAGCTGACCGAGGAGGGCAGCGCCCTGCTGACCGAGGCGACCCCCACCCACATCGAGCGCGTCCGCACGGTGCTGGTCGACGCGGTCGACCCGTCTGATCTCGAAGCTCTCGGACGGGCGATGGGCGCCGTGGTGAAGGTGACAGACTGAGGGTGTGAACGAGACCGGGACCCCGTGGGAGGTCCTTCGCGCCGACCTTGCGCACCAGCAGTGCGCCGAACCCGACCAGAGCTCTCTGACCCGAGGCCTGTACGCCACCGATGCCTCGCTGTACCGGGTGGTCCCCGAAGGAGTCGCCCACCCCCGTAGCCGCGAGGAGTTGGCCGCTCTCGTCGACGCCTGCCTGGCGGCCGGGGTGCCTCTCACCACCCGCGGCGCAGGCACCTCGTGCGCCGGCAATGCGGTCGGACCAGGACTGGTGGTCGATACCGCGCGCCACCTCACCACGATCACCGGGCTCGATCCTGCGGCCCGGACCGCGACGGTGGAGCCGGGGGTGGTCCAGGATGTTCTCTCCTGCGCCGCGCAACGGCACGGCCTCCGGTACGGACCCGACCCGTCAACCGCTTCCCGCTGCACCATCGGTGGCATGATCGGCAACAACGCCTGCGGGCCACGCGCGCAGGGGTACGGCCGCACCTCGGACAATGTGGTGGCCCTGGAGGTCATCACCGGCACCGGCGAACGGCTCAGCATCGACTCCCGGGTTGATCTCCGAACCACCGACTCCCCCACCCTCGCCGCGCTGCAGACGCTGGTCCAGGCCAACCTCGGCACCATCCGGACCCAGTTCGGGACCTTCTCCCGCCAGGTGTCGGGCTACGCGCTGGAATGGCTGCTCCCCGAGCGCGGCTTCGACGTCGCGAAATTCCTCGCTGGCAGCGAGGGAACCCTGGCGGTGATCACCACCGCCACCGTCGCGCTGGTCGCCGACGATCCCCACAAGGTGATGGTCGCTCTCGGATACCCGACCATGGCTGAGGCCGCCGACGCGATGCCGGCCATCCTGCCGTTCTCCCCCACGGCCGTCGAGGGTATGGATGCCCGCATCGTCGACGTGGTCCGCCGCACCCTCGGCCCCACGGCCGTCCCCGACCTCCCTGCCGGCGCCGGCTGGGTCTTCGTCGAACTGACCGATACCGACCAGCCGCGGCTCGCCGACCGGGCCGCCGACCTGGTGAGGGCCTCGGGATGCCTGGACGGTCGCGTGGTCACCGATCCGGCCATCACGGCCGCGCTGTGGAAGATCCGCTCCGACGGTGCCGGCCTTGCCGGGGTCAGCCTCGAGGGTGCCGCGCACGCCGGCTGGGAGGACGCTGCCGTCCCCCCCGACCGCCTCGGCTCCTACCTGCGCGACTTCGACGCGTTGTTGGGTCGCCACGGGCTGCAGGGACTCCCCTACGGCCATTTCGGCGACGGATGCGTCCACTGCCGCATCGACTTCCCGCTCACTCAGGAGCCGGACGGGGCCCACCGGTACCGGGCCTTCATCGAGGAGGCCGCTACCCTGGTCGCCTCCTACGGGGGGTCGATGTCGGGCGAGCACGGTGACGGACGGGCCCGTTCCGAACTGCTTCCCGTGATGTACACCCCGGAAGCGCGGGCGTTGTTCGCCGCCGTCAAGCAGATCTTCGATCCCGAGAACCTGCTCAATCCGGGCGTTCTGGTCGACCCGGCACCACTGGATGCCGACCTGCGCGCACCCGCCGTGCGCCGCTCCCCGCTGTTCAACACCCACCGCGGCTTCATCGACGACGTGCACCGTTGCACCGGCGTCGGTCGGTGCGTGGCCAGCACCGGCACCGGTGTCATGTGCCCCAGCTGGCAGGCGACCCGCGAGGAGAAGGACTCCACCCGCGGTCGGGCCCGGGTGCTCCAGGAGATGATCAATGGCACGCTGATCACCGACGGGTGGCGTTCCCCGGAGGTGCACGAGGCCCTCGACCTGTGCCTGTCCTGCAAGGGATGTTCCCGGGACTGCCCGACCGGGACTGACATGGCCGCCTACAAGTCGACCGTCCTCCATGAGGCCTACCGCGGCCGGGTGCGCCCGGTCGACCACTACACGATGGGCTGGCTTCCCCGCTGGGGGCGGCTCATCTCGTCGCTGCCGGTCGTCCCTCACTTGGCCAACACCGCACTCGCCCTGCCCGGACTGGGGTGGGTAGCCAAGAAGCTCGCCGGCATCGACGTGCGCCGGGGCGTCCCCCGGTTCGCGGCCGGATCGCAGCGCCGACGGCTGGGCCGTGATCTCGCCTCCGGATCGATCACGGCCGCCGATGCCCCGACCGGCCGGGGTGAGGTGGTGCTGTGGGTCGACTCCTTCTCCGACGCGTTCGCCGGTGACCAGGTGGTCGCCACCGCCGCCGTCCTCATCCTGGCCGGATTCGCCCCACGGATCCTGGAGCGCAAGGCCTGCTGCGGCCTCACCTGGATCACCACCGGACAGCTGGAGGGGGCAGCCCGCGAACTGCGGAATGCCACCGAGGTCCTGCATCCCTTCGCCGCTCGCGGGGTGCCCATTGTGGGCACCGAGCCCAGTTGCCTGGCGGTCTGGCGATCTGACGCCCTTGACCTCCTCGACGACCCGCGGGTACGCGTTGTGGCCGACCACACCTTCACCCTCGCGGAGCTCCTCGCCCGGGACTCCGACCTGGTGGTGCCCGACCTCACCGGCCACACCGTCGTCGCCCAACCCCACTGCCATGAGGCCTCCGTCATGGGCTGGGACGCCGAACGCGAGCTGCTCCACCGCACCGGGGCCACCGTGATCACCGTCGACGGCTGCTGTGGGCTGGCCGGCAATCACGGCATGATGGAGGGCCACTACGCGTTCAGCCGGTCGGTGTTCGACACCCACCTGGGCCCGGCCCTCACCGACGCCGGACCTGAGGCGATCGTGCTGGCGGACGGGTTCTCCTGCCGCACCCAGATGGCCGACCTGGAGGGGCGGACGTCGGTGACACTGGCCGAACTGCTCATCGCCCACGCCTGACCGCCGAGGAGACCATGCCCGATCCGACCATCCAGACCGCCGCCGCGACGACGCTGCGCCACTGGCGTCCCGCGTCGGTCGCCCAACGCTCGCTGGCCCAGTCCTACCTGGCCCTGCTGGCGGCCCGGCCGGACGCGTGGTCCCGCGACTGCGCCCCCGGGCATCTCACCGCCTCGGCGATGGTGTTCAGCGCCGACCTGAGCGCGGTCGCGCTTGTCCTCCACGGCATCATGAACATCTGGGTCCAGCCGGGCGGGCACCTGGAGCCCGGGGACGCCGACCTCCTCAGCGCCGCCCGGCGCGAGGTGGCCGAGGAGCTGGGGATCAGCGTCACCCTCGATGCCCTGCCGGTCACCCTGGACTGCCACGTCGTCCAGTGCCGCGGCTACACCCACCCCACCCGACACCTCGACATCCGCTTCGCCGGCCGGGCGTCCGCCGACGCCATGCTGGTGTGCTCGGAGGAGTCCCATGCGGTGCGCTGGTGGCCGGTCGACGCCCTTCCCGACGACCTCCACGCCGATGTCGGCGAGCTCATCGCCGCCGGCCGGGACCGGCTGCTGGGAACCACCGGAGCCGCTGACTGAGCTGGGAACGGTCCGCTCTATACTGGTCGGCGATTCCACCCGTACCTTGAACAGGATGGTCCATGCCTGAATTCGTGTTCACCATGCACAACGTGCGCAAGACGGCCGGCGAGAAGCTGATCCTCGACAATGTGACGCTGTCCTTCTTCGAAGGCGCCAAGATCGGCGTCGTCGGCCCCAACGGTGCCGGCAAGTCAACCATGCTCAAGATCATGGCCGGACTGGAGAAGGCCAGCAACGGCGACGCCACCCTGGCCAAGGGGAGGACGGTCGGCATCCTGCTCCAGGAACCGCCGTTGACCGAGGATGCGACCGTCCGGGAGAACATCGAAGAGGCCGTCGCGGAAACCATGACCATGCTCGAACGCTTCAACGCGATCGGCATGGAGATGGCCGAGCCTGACGCTGACTTCGACGCGCTCATGAAGGAGATGGGCGATCTCCAGACCGAACTCGACCACCGCAACGCCTGGGATCTCGACAGCCAACTCGGCCAGGCGATGGACGCCCTCGGGTGCCCGCCGCCGGAGACACCGGTCAACGTCCTCTCCGGTGGTGAACGGCGCCGGGTCGCGCTGGCCAAGCTGTTGCTCGAACAACCCGACCTGCTGCTGCTCGACGAGCCCACCAACCATCTGGACGCTGAGAGCGTGAACTGGCTCGAGGGCCATCTGAAGAGCTATCCGGGCGCTGTCCTGGCCGTGACCCACGACCGGTACTTCCTGGACAATGTCGCCGAGTGGATCTGTGAGATCGACCGCGGCCGGCTGCACCCCTACGAGGGCAACTACTCCACCTACCTGGAGACCAAGCGCCAGCGGCTGACCGTGGAGGGGAAGAAGGACGCCAAGCGCGCCAAGATTCTGGAGAAGGAACTCGCCTGGGTCCGCGCCAACCCCAAGGCTCGCCAGGCCAAGAACCGTGCCCGGCTGGCCCGCTATGAGGAACTTGCCGCCGAGGCCGAGCGTAACCGTTCGGTGGATCTCGCCGAGATCAACATTCCTCCCGGCCCGCGGCTGGGTGCAGACGTCCTCGAGGCCGATCACCTCACCAAGGGCTTCGGCGAGCGCGTTCTCATCGACGACCTGTCGTTCTCGCTGCCCCGCGCGGGCATCGTCGGCATCATCGGGCCGAACGGCGTCGGTAAGACCACGCTGTTCAAGAGGGTGGTCGGCGAAGAACAGCCCGACTCCGGGGAACTCAAGGTCGGCAAGACCGTCAGTTTCAGCTACGTCGACCAGGGCCGCGGCGGACTCGATCCTGAGAAGAACGTCTGGGAGGTCGTCTCCGACGGGCTCGATCACATCAAGGTCGCCAACTTCGAGATGCCGTCCCGCGCCTACGTGGCCTCCTTCGGTTTCAAGGGCCCCGACCAGCAGAAGCCGACCGGCGTCCTGTCCGGCGGTGAACGGAACCGCCTCAACCTGGCCCTGACCCTCAAGCAGGGCGGCAACGTCCTGCTCCTCGACGAGCCGACCAACGACCTGGACGTGGAGACGTTGCAGAGCCTGGAGGACGCGCTGCTGGAGTTCCCCGGTTGTGCGGTGGTGATCTCCCACGACCGCTGGTTCCTCGACCGGGTCGCCACCCACATTCTCGCCTGGGAGGGCACCGCCGAGGACGAGGCGAACTGGTTCTGGTTCGAGGGGAACTTCGCCGACTACGAGGCCAACAAGATCCAGCGTCTGGGAGCCGAGGCCGCCCGGCCGCACGCCTCCAAGCACCGCCGCCTCAAGCGCGACTGATCCGGCCGCGGTGGCTGCCGTCAGCCGGCGGCGGCCACCGCGGACCTGGCGGCCTCCAGCCGCTGAAGTTCACTGCGCACCGGCGCGACGACATCGGCGTCGGTCACGGCACCGACGGCCTCCACCAGGGCCCGCCGCGCGGTCCGCGCCCGGACGCCGGCCCCGGCATTGACGAAGACACGGCTCAACAGTCCGAGCGCGATGCCGCCGATGATCCCGCCCCCGAAGAGCAGCGTCTGCACCGGCCATCCGCGCCAGACCACCGGGGGCAGGGCGACGGGGGCCTGGAGCAGAGCAGCGACCACCGGGATCGCCAACCACACCCCTCCGACTGCGACGGCGAGCAGCAGCACCCACTGCAGCAGCCGGATGAGCGACCACCAGCCGTGCCCCCGATCCATCCGGAGATCGGTGCCGGCGACAGCAACGTCGAGCCGGTCGGCCAGGGTGCGGGCGCTGCGTCGCACCTCGGCGCCGATCCGGTCGGACCACGCCGGCGGAACACCCACGGTGGCGGCGCGGGTCAGCTCCCGCAGGGCCGAATCCATCCGGGCCACCTGCACCGAGGTGGCCTTCGGTAGTGAGCTGCGACTGACCTCGGTCGGCGCGAGTTCGGTGCGCGTCTGTCCCAGACGAAGTGCCTTCAGCGGATCCGGGCGGAGGCGTTCGATCCAGGCGACGAACGGCCATCCGGTCGCGAGCGCGCCGCGGTGGCGCCACGCCTTCCGCACCCGCTCCACCACCAGCGACACCCCGGCGGACTCCGCCAACGCCTGGTTGAGCCGGTCGATCTCGCCGCTGCCGATGGTCGGCACCGCGCCCGAGCCGAGCGCCTCAGCCAGCACGGCGGCCTCCCGGCTGACATCGGCGCTGAACCGTCGAGCCGTCATCGCTTTCTCCGCCGCAGCGCGCTCGATGAGCCCACGGAGATCATCGAGCCCCTGACCGGTGCGGGCGGACATCGCCAGAACCGGTGCTTTCGCGAGGCCCTCGCTGGCGAGCAGTCGGCGGAGATCGGCCATGGTCTGCCGCTGTTGGTCGGCGGTGAGCCGGTCGGCCTGGTTGAGCACCACCGCCATGATCTCGGCATGATCGGCGAGGGGGCGCAGGTAGCCGTCGTGCAGGGCGCCGTCGGCGTACTTCTGCGGATCGACCACCCAGATGAGCATGTCGACGAGTTCAACCAGCCGGTCGACGGTGACCCGGTGCTCCCGCTCGGTTGAGTCGTGGTCGGGAAGGTCGAGCAGCACGACCTGGCGCCACGGGGTGTCCCCGGCCGGGACGAGGTGCCGCCGGCCGACATCGAGCCAGTCGAGCAGCCGTGCGGGCGAGGTCTCCCCCCAGGAGACAGCCATCGCCTCCGAGGTGGTCGGACGCCGGACGCCGGTGGTGGCGAACTGGGTGTCGGACAGAGCGTTGAAGGTGCTCGACTTGCCCGAGCCGGTCGCTCCGGCCAGGGCGACCACAGTATGGTCCCCGGAGATGGCGAGCCGCTCGCCGGCGCGCTGGGTCAGCGCAGCGGCCGAGGCGACGACATCATCGTCCAACCGCCCCTGGATCAGCCCGACGGCATCCTGGAGTGACGCGAGCCGGGCGGCGAGATCCGCGCGTCGGTCAGCCACGGTCGACCTCCACCCGCATGCCCTCGACGGTCGCCTCATCCACCGGATCGAGCACGATGCCCTCGACCGCCGCCTCCTCGCCGGCACCGAGTGTTGCCCGGGCACCGCCCTGGACCGCGACCTGCTCGGCGGTGGTGTCGGCGCCAAGTTCCGCGCTGGCGTCAGCCCGACTCCCCTGGAGCCTGGCGAGTGCCACGCGGATCGCCTCGGCGCGGGCCTGGCCAACGCCGGTGTCGGCCAGGAGCCGGTGATACCGGGCCAGTTCCGGGTCGAGGAGGGCGGCGACACGCGCGTCGAGCTGTTCCTTCGCCCGGGTGGTGAGTCGCCGCACGGCATCCTCGCCGAAGACCGCCTCGAGCAGCCGTTGCGCGAGCACAGCGGTGCCGCCGGCGACGCCAACCTCGGCGCCGGTGAGACCGCCGGTCTGGCTGAAAACCACGACCATCAGGGCAACCCCGACGCCATTGACCCCCAGGGCCAGATACCGGGCGGTGGTCCGTTTGGATGCGCCGACCTCACTCACCAGTTCCAGCACGTCGCCCTGCCAGTCACGGATGGCCCGTGCCACCTCGTCGGGCAGGCTCTCGGAAGCCCGTGAGACATCGACGCCGCTCACCGCGATCAACTGCCGTCCCGCGGGATGGGCGCGCCAGGCGCTGTCGGTGCGTTCAGCGGCCGCCTCGCCTTCGGAGATGACCAGCGACTCCAGCCCCGACTCCACCGCCAACTCCACCTCGCGAGCGTTGGCGGACTCGCCGCGGACGGCGCTCATCAGCTTGTCCCGCCAGCTTCCGATGGTCTTCTCGATGGTGCGCATGAACTCGCCGGTTCCGACGAAATCCTGCCATCGCGACAACACCTCACCACGCAACAGGGTTCCGTCGGCGGTCTGAACGCCGATGGTGCGGTTCGCCTCGGCGTAGCTGGCATCGGCGTCGATGCGGAGCTGCCGGAGGGCCTCCCCCTGGGCGTCGAGCGCCGCGGCGACGTCCGGGGCCCAGGTGGCGAGCGAGGTGATCGCCCCGTCAAGGGTCTGGAGCATCACGGCTTGCCGGCTGGCCTGGTCGGCGGCGAGGGCGGCGAGCCAGCTCCGGATCGGCGAGACCGCTGCGTCAGGCAGCAGCCCCTCGTCGTTGACGCTCGTCTCGGGGACCGCGAACAGTGGCGAGGATCCCAGCCCCCGGTCGCTCATCAGCCGACCCAGGTGCGGGGGGACCTCCATCATGGCGGCAGGCGGCACCCGGTCGAGCACGACGGCCACGGCTGCAGCACGATCGGCGGCCGAGCGCAGATAGTCCCACGGGACGGCATCGGCGTAGCGGGCTGCGGAGGTGACGAACAGCCACAGATCGGCAGCGGCCAGCAGTTGGGCGGCGAGAGCGCGGTTCTCACTCACAACGGAGTCGACATCGGGTGCATCGAGAATCGCCAGGCCGCGCGGCAGGCTCGGTTCGCTGACCAGTTGCAGCATCGCGGTGTCGGTGGACGGCTCCCGCGTCCGTCCCAGACCGGGGAGAATCCGATCGGAACCGAAGGCAGGCGCGTCGTCAGGATGATGGACCAGGACCGCCGACCGGGTGGTGGGCCTGATTACGCCCGGCCGGGACACCACGCGACCGAGCAGGGAGTTGACCAGGGTCGACTTACCGGCCCCGGTCGAGCCTCCCACCACACACAGCAGCGGCGCGTCGAGGGCCGCGAGGCGCGGGAGGACGTAGTCGTCGAGTTGACGGACCTGATCCCCAGCCAGGCGCACCGCTTCAGCACTGCCCGGCAGAGTCAGCGGGAACCTCGCCGCCGCCAGCGCGTCCCGCAGCTCGCTGAGCGCCGCGGACAGGGCGGCAATGGACATGCTCGTCAGCCTTTCGGTGGCCCCCATCGCGGGTCGACGGGTGAGTACTCCGGGGAGCCTACCGGTGTGCGAACCACTCCAGCAGGCACCTGCACGGGCGACGCGCCGGGCGGGGCCCACGACGGATCGATCGCGGCAACCGGGCGGCGGCGCCGCGGCAGCGGAATCCGCGGCATCCGGAACTTCTGGGACGGGCCTGTCACCGCCGCCGGGCGGAGCTGCTGGACGCGCTCGATGAGTTCCCGTTCGCGGGCGTGCCCGGCGGCATCGATGAGCCCGCGGGTCTCGGCGTCGCGGAGGTAGACGAGCTCCGACATCGTTCGCTGCATTCCCACGGTGGCCGAGAAGGCGCGCCACCCGTGACTGACGGAGACGAGAACGTTCCGCCAGCGGGAGCGCTGGCGGGAGAAGGCGCGCACGTCCGCCTCGTCCAGCCAGCCGGCCCGGACATAGTCGGTCATCCGGTCGGCGTGCCGGCGGCCCTCGCCCAGAACGCCGACGAGGAGCCGGATGGTGATCGTGAGCACCACCAGCCAGCCGGACCCGGCCATGATGATCTCGTGGACCCCCAGGCTCGCCATCAGGTTGAACATCATGTGGCCGAGGACGGCCAACAGGTATCCGGCCACCGGGGCCAGGATGCGGACCACTTTGCTGCGGGTCCGCACCGCGATGATCAGCCCGAGGGCGGTGAAGGTGGTGAACAGCGGGTGCCCGAAGGCGGTCATCACTCCGCGGAGCAGGACGATGCTCTGGAAGGCCGCCTCGGGGTCGCCGGCCTCGATCGTCGACGACGCGTACACGATCACCCGGGAGTAATAGAGGATGTTCTCGGTGAAGGCGAAACCTGCTGCTGAGAGACCGCCGAGCGCCACGGCCTGGAGCTTGGTGACGAACCGGTACCGCAGCAGGATGGCGATGCCGAAGAGCACCGTCGCCTTGGTCGCCTCCTCCACGACCGGGGCGACGAAGACCGCCGCCCGGGCACCGGTGGCGGGATCACCGTTTCCGGCGATGGCCAGGTGCTCAGCCGCCCAGGTGTTCAACTCCATCGAGACCGCGGTCGAGATGCAGGCGCCCCAGCCGAGGGCGAGGTACCACAAGGCCAGCCGCGCGGGACGGTAGCGGTCGAGCCAGATGAACAGGACCACCCATACCGCCAGCGTCGGCAGCGCGTAGAGCGCCGAGCGTTGAATGGCCTCAAGGTTGATCCCGGGCATGACGCCTCCGGGCACCTCGACGTCGGCCGAGATCGAGAGGTACATCCATACCAGCGCGGCGGCGTACAGGACTGTCCCGAACAGCAGTGCCCACGTCCACGGCGAACGGAGGATCCGGCCGACTCCCCACTGCTTGGCGACGGTTTCGGCGGGGATGCCATTGGCGCGGCGGGCGCGCGCAGCCATGACCTCCGAAGACATGCCGCCACCCTACCCGGCCGTCCGGAGGGACCCGCCAGCTGGTCCATCGCGTCCGGCCGCCGGGTCGGGTCGGGGCGGGCGGCCCGCTGACGACCGGGTGGTGGTCGCGGAGGGCCGTTCATGCCGCAGTTGGGCGCCCCCGGGAGGATTCGAACCTCCGACCGTCGGATTAGAAGGCCGCTGCTCTGTCCCCTGAGCTACGGGGGCCCGCCGCCGATTGTAGGGGCAGACCCGGGAACCTCATGACGCCGGGCTCAGTCGCCGACGGTCTCCCGCCCACGGGAGACGATCAGCGGATCGGGTTCGTACACCACCGAGTTGTCGCGACCCTCGTAGTCGAACTGGTGCAGAAAGGCGCGCATCGCGTTGAGGCGGGCGCGCTTCTTGTCGTTGCTCCGGATCGTCGTCCAGGGGGCATGATCGGAGTCGGTGCGTTGGAACATCGCTTCCTTGGCCGCGGTGTAGTCCTCCCACCGGTCGAGGGACTCCAGATCCATCGGCGACAGCTTCCAGCGACGCACCGGGTCGATCTGCCGGATGGCGAACCGGGTGCGCTGCTCCCGCTGCGTCACCGAGAACCAGAACTTGGTCAGATGGGTGCCGGACTCGATGATCATCCGCTCGAACTCGGGCGCCTGCTTCATGAACGTCTCATACTGGTCGTCGCTGCAGAACCCCATGACCCGCTCCACCCCTGCACGGTTGTACCAGGAGCGGTCGAACATGACGATCTCGCCGAAGGTCGGGAAGTGCTTGATGTAGCGCTGGAAGTACCACTGCCCCAGTTCGGTCGGGGTCGGTTTGTTGAGGGCGACCACGCGGGCGGCGCGCGGATTGAGATGCTCGGTGAACCGCTTGATCGTGCCACCCTTGCCTGCGGCGTCACGACCCTCGAAGACGATGATGTGGCGCAGGTCATGGTCCTGGCCCCAGTACTGGAACTTGAG
Organism: Propioniciclava sp.; assembly: GCA_047973315.1. GTDB lineage: Bacteria > Actinomycetota > Actinomycetes > Propionibacteriales > Propionibacteriaceae > Propioniciclava. The sequence continues at coordinate 1,133 of JBKEBV010000212.1, read as the reverse complement.
GAGTTCGACCTGCAGGAGGTACTTCTCCTCCTCGTATGCCTCCCGGCTCAGCAGCGTGTCGTAGGGGTAGTCCTGCCGCCAGGTCTCCACGGCGCGGCCGCGGGGATCGATGAGTTCGGGGTCGGCGCCCTCGGGGTCACCGACGCTGTACCCCTCGACGACAAGCTTGTCGATGAACTGGCGCAGGTTCTCCCGTTGGGCCGGTGGCTCCCCGAGAACCCCCGGTCGCTGACTGGAGTCCATCGCGCCCCCTTCCTCTCCGACACCTGCGGCGACCAGCCTAACGCGGCACACCGTAGAGTGGCGCTCGTGACGGACAGACTGGTGTGGATCGATTGCGAGATGACAGGTCTCGACCTGGTCTCTGATGCGCTGATTGAAGTGGCAGCCCTGGTGACCGACGGGGATCTCAACGTCCTCGGCGAAGGCGTCGACGTCACCATCCGCCCCCCCGGAGAGGCGTTGGACTCGATGGGCGATTATGTGCGCGCGATGCACACCAGGTCGGGACTGCTCGACAAACTCTCCACCGGCGTGAACCTGGCCGATGCCGAGCAGCAGGTGCTCGACTACGTCAGCGAGCACGTTCCCGAGGCGAGGAAGGCACCACTCGCCGGGAACACCGTGGGAACCGACCGGATGTTCCTTGCCCGCGACATGCCGGACCTGGAGGGCCACCTCCACTACCGGAACGTCGACGTGAGCACCATCAAGGAACTCTCCCGGCGGTGGTTCACCAAGGCGGCCTTCGCTGCACCCGTCAAGGGCGGGAACCACCGCGCGTTGGCCGACATCATGGAGTCGATCGAGGAACTCCGCTACTACCGGGAGGCGGTCTTCATCCCCTCGCCGGGTCCCACCCGGCAGGAGGCCCGCACGATCGCCGAGAAGTACGAGGGCTCGCTCACCGGATCAGCACCCACCGACGCCCCGGCACCGGGGTGATTTCCCGCAATCCTGTCGGCGCGGTATGATTCTCAACGCTGTCCGGAGCAACCCGGAAAGCACATGGTGGGTATAGCTCAGCTGGTAGAGCACCTGGTTGTGGTCCAGGATGTCGCGGGTTCAAGTCCCGTTACTCACCCCAAACGGGTCAGGTGTGAACTTGCGACCAAGGGGCCACCCTTGGTCGC
>JBKEBV010000075.1:0-11376 GCA_047973315.1 Propioniciclava sp. | reverse complement strand
CGGTGTTGTGGGATGCGTCGCCGGTTGGGGCGCTGGTGCAGGTGCGGGCTCGGTTGGAGGCGCCTGAGCCCGGGGCGCGGGCTGCTGCGGTGGTGAAGGTCCGAGGCGACTTCGTTCCAGCAGGGGAGCCCGATGGGGTGGCTCGGGGGGTGGAGGCGATCCGGTCGGGGTTGCGGGAGGCGTGTGCAGGGTTGCCTGCCGATGCGCGGGCACTCTTGCCGGGGCTGGTGGTGGGGGACACCTCTGGGATGCCGGAGGACCTGGCCGAGGCGATGAAGGCTACCGGCCTGGCCCACCTGACCGCAGTCTCGGGAGCCAACCTGACGTTGCTCCTGGTCGTGTTGCGCAGCGCCGCGGCCTTCCTGGGTGCGCGCGGCCGGATGCTGACAGTGGTGCTGGTGGCGGGCGTCGTCGGATTCGTGGTGGTGTGCCTGGCCGAACCGAGCGTCGTGCGCGCGGCGGCCATGGGGCTGGTCGGTGTCGCGGCGGTGGGTCGGCGTGGCTCGGGGCAGCACAGTGCCCGTCATCTGGGCACGGCGATCCTCGTCGTTCTCCTCATCGATCCCTGGATGGCCCGTTCGGTTGGATTCGCGCTCTCGGTGCTTGCGACAGCGGGAATCCTGTGGAAAGGGCGGGTGTGGGCCGGGCAGCTGTCGCAGTGGGCGCCCCGGTGGGTCGCCGAATCGCTGAGTGTCACTGTGGCGGCGCAGCTGGCCACCGCGCCGGTGCTCATCGCTCTTGCCGGCCGGATCAGCCTGGTCGGGGTGGTCACCAATCTCGCGGCCGCCCCTCTGGTCGCGCCGGCCACGGTGGTGGGACTGCTCGCAGCCCTGATCGCCCCGTGGTGGCCACCGGTAGCGGTCCTGCTCGTGTGGCCGGCCGGATTCTGTGCGGCGGCGATCGGAAGGATCGCGCGCAGCGCTGCCCTGCTGCCGGGTGCTGCGTTCGGGTGGTCTGGAAGTGTGGTGGGGGTGCTCCTCGCCGGCGCTGCCGCGGTGGTGCTGTTCCGCGTGATGGGCGCCGTCTTCGCCCGAGCCTGGCTGGCCGCTGCGGTCGCCACCCTTCTTGTCGTCGCCGTGGTGCGGGGTCCGGTGTGGCCGGGCTGGCCACCGGGAAACTGGGCGGTGACGATCTGTGACGTGGGGCAGGGCGACGCCGTCGTGCTCAATGCTGGCGACGGGGCCGCGGTCCTCGTCGATGCCGGCCCGGACCCGGAGGCCTTGCGGGCCTGCCTGCGCCACCTCCGAGTGGCCCGGGTGCCGCTGGTGATCCTCACCCACCTTCATGCCGATCACGTCACCGGTGTGGAGGCGCTGGAGGGGTTCGGCGTCGAGCAGGTCGTCACCTCATCGGTCAGAACTCCCGCCTCCGGTGACGCCATGGTCGTGTCTCTGGGGTCAGACCGCCATCGTGCGGAAACCGGCGATGCCTGGCGCGTCGGACAGGCGGTGGCCACCGTGCTCGCGGCGCCGACGCTCGCCGGCGGGGCCGGTGAGGATGAGGGCGAGTCATCGGCAGAGAACGACGCCTCTCTCCTGATCCGGGCGCAGGTCGACGACGTGGCCGTTCTCATCGCCGGCGATGCCGAGGTCGCCGGCCAACGCGCGCACGCGCGTGTCGGCAGTGACATCGATGTCGACGTGCTGCTCGTGCCGCACCACGGCAGTTCCCGGCATTTTCCGGGCTTCCTGCAGGCGAGCGCGCCCGACCTGGCTGTCATCAGTGTCGGTGCGGGCAACGACTACGGTCATCCGTCACCGACCACGCTGGGCTCACTACGCCTGACCGGAGCGACGGTCGTGCGGACCGATGAGTCAGGGTCGGTTGCTGTCGGTCGCGACCCCGGGAGCGGGCGCCTCGCGATGACGACCCAACGGTGAGCCCGCCAACCGTGGTGACGGAGGTCGCCACGCCGTCGGGTTGATGATCCGGGCGGTCGCAGCCCGATCCAGGCCGGCGCTCCGGCTCCTGCGTCGGTGCCGGACGCCGATCAGCCTCGGTCGGCCCAGGTGAGGTGGGCGCCTTCGAGGTCAGCCCACGTTCCGGTGAAACCCACGCCGGTCGCGGTCGCGGTGGGGTAATGGTGCTGGACGAGCCTCAGTGCATCGGCGTCGGAGCCCTCACCACTGAGTTGGTCGACGAAGGCGGGAATGCCCGGCGCATGGGCAACCAGGGCCACGGTCGCAACGTGATCAGGCACCTCGGCGAGGACCCGCGCGATGCCCATGGTGGAGGCGTTGTACAACTCTTCACGCATCTCGACCGGTGCGGCCAGGCCCATCCCCCGAGCGGTCTGGGCGGCCCGATCGGCTGAGGACGTGAGAATCATCTCGATTCCTGCGTCGGACAGGAGCTCGCCCAGACGACGCGCCTGCTCCCGGCCTTCGGCGGTGAGGGCACGTCCGTGATCCCCCCGCCCGGCGCCGGTGAACTCCGCCTCGCCGTGACGAATGAGATAGACCTGTTTCATGGAGCCAGCCTATCGACCCTCGTCGCCGGGACGTGCTGAACGATGTGGTTGTCGCGTGAGGACATGTCCGGGCCGGGAGATCCGGCGCAACGGCCCCACGAGGTCGATCAACGGTTCCCCGAGCCCTGCAGCTCGGCCGTGAGGGATGCCTGCGTTCGTGAGGTCGGCGGTGCCAGGTCCGCCAGGGGGGATCGCGAGCTGGCCGTCTCTCCCGGCAGCCACTCGGGCGGCTCCGAGGGTGACGGTCAACGAGGAGCCTCGGCAGCGGCCGGATATCGCCGGGAACTGGCATGCTGAACCTGTGGATGTGGATCGTATGTTCGGCCGGGTCGTCCTCGTCGCCGGCCCCGAAGGTCTGCTGGCCGAGCGGGCCGCCGACCGGTTCACCCAGCAGGCACTGGCCGAACGCCCAACGGCCTCGGTCTACCGGCTCGAGGCCGGCGAGGTCGATGCCGGTCGGCTCACCGAGGTAACCGGCGGCTCGCTCCTCGCGGCGGACTCTGTGGTGATCCTGACCAACCTCAGCGACCTCGACCAGCAACTCTTCGACCAGGTAATGGGCTTCGTCGGGCAGCCGAGCGACGATCTCGCCCTCATCCTGGTCCATCCGGGAGGAAACAAGGGCAAGGGGCTGCTGGATCGGCTCAAGAAGGCGAAGGTCCCCCTGGAGGACTGTGCGACGATCAAGGCCTGGCAGGTGCCGCAGTTCGCCGTCGCCGAGACCCGTGGTCTCGGCGGACGGATCGAGATGGCCACCGCGACCCGGCTCGTGGAGGCCGTCGGCGGCGACGTCAGGTCGGTCGCGGCTGCGGTCCGTCAGCTGCTCGAGGACACCGACGACCGGACGATCCGGGAGGCCGACGTACGCCGCTACTTCGCCGGCCGGGCCGATGTCACCAGTTTCGCCGTCGCCGACCATGTCATGGCTGGACGCCGGGACGAGGCTCTCGCGGCACTGCGGTGGGCGCTGGAGACGGGTGTTCCAGCGGTGCTGGTCACCAGCGCCATTGCCTCGTCCCTGCGTTCTCAGGGCCGCTACACCGAGGTCTCCGGATCACGGATGCGCGACGCGGAGGTGGCCCGCACCATCGGGGTACCACCCTGGAAGGTCAAGGATCTCGCCCGGGCCAGCCGGGACTGGACGCCGCGGGGCCTGGCCACCGCCCTGCAGTTGGCCGCTACCGCCGACGGCGCCGTGAAGGGGGTCGCCTCCGACCCGGCATTCGCCCTGGAGCAGCTCGTGATCGGGGTGACCGCCCAACGGGGGCGTCGGCCCGATGCCGGCATGGGGCGCTGACACCGCGCCTTGGGTGGGCGCCTCCGCCGTGCGGGGCGAGCAACGGTCGTCGATCCCGCTGACGGGGACGGTCCCGGCCGGGTGGAACTCGGCTGGAATTGCCGTCTGAAACTCGCCGGGATTCGTCGTCGGTGGTCGAGTGCGGCCCACGAGGGCAGAATCGGCACTCGAATGAACGAAATGAGCAAAATACTGAACCTGACGTCGCGGGCCGGAGGTTGTGGTTGCCGGGGTGACGAGCGGGGGGCACCAACCGGCGCGCTGAGCTTCTGGGTCAGCACGGGCCTTCGGCCGACGGCAAGGGACAGGAAAAATTGCGACCGCACCGATCCGATTGATAGAAATCAGAGCGATAGTCAAGCCTCGATCGCATGGGCGTATACGGCTATCCAGCGAGGCATGGGGGCCCCTCGTTTCGTGTTTCCCCTTTTTTCCTTTCTGGACAGCGGTGCTCGACCACGCGACACCCCCCCCCTGAGGACTCGTGATGAACCCCCGTTGTGCTGCCTGCACATTTTCTGCTTCTGCTCCCACCCGCGTCCGGCGGGCAACTGCGCACCTTCTCGCCCTGGTGCTCGCCCTGGTGGCCATGACGGCAAGCGCCCCGCGCGCCGCAGCTGTGCCGCCGGTCCCGGTCACGTTCGCAATGCGGATACTCGTTCTCGATGACGGCTCCGCCACGGTGGGAGCCTGGATCGACTACTTCGATCAGGAGGGCATCGCCCACACCGATCTGGACCTCACCAGCGATTCGCGCGAGGTCATCACCGCGGACTACCTCGCCGACTGGGGGGACCCGATCCGGGCCCACTACTACGGCGTGGTGGCGCCCAATGCCGCCCCCGGCCAGCTCAGCGTCGACGAACTCGACTCCCTGGCGGCCTTCGAACGCACGCTCGGTGTGCGTCAACTCAACGTCTACACCTGGGCCAATCCGTCCATCGGCCTGGACTACCCGCGCTATGCCGGTCAGGTCGACGGGCTGCGCGCTGCGGTCACTGAGTACGGCACGGCGAACGGTCTCGCCTACCTCACCGGCGTCACTCTGGACGACTTCTCCGCCGACATCCCGGAGTCCTACGGCTATCTGGCCACGCCGTTGGCCCCGACCGAGTCGACCGAACTCGCCCCGGTACTCACCGCACCGATCCCGGGCGAGTCGGCGTCCGGGGTCCTGGCCGGAGTCCTGACCCAGGACGGGCGCGAACAGATGATGCTCACGTTCGCCTCCAACCAACACCAGAACCACTTCAGGATGTTGGCCCCCGGACTGCTGAGCTGGCTGACGCGGGGCGTCACCACGTCCTATCATCGGGCCTGGTTCAGCGTGAACATCGACGATGTCCTGTTGGACGACGACCTGTGGGACACCGACGCCAACTGCACCCGGGGCAGCGCCGGCTGTCCGGCCGCGCCGGACGATGTTCCCAGCAGGATGACTCCCGATGACGTGGCGCGGCTGGACGCCTGGCAGGACGAGACCGGAATCATGTTCGATCTCACCTTCAACGGGTACGGAACTGTCGCCTATGCCGACGAACACGGCGCTGATCGGCTGGCCTCCGCACTCATCGACCAGCAGGAGAGTTTCCGGTGGATCAACCACACCTGGTCGCATGCCTACCTCGGCTGTGAGCAGGACGACAGCACCACCCCCTGGCGGTGCGCCACCGATGCCACCGGAGCGACGCTCTACCCCGATGAAGCGGTGATCCTCGACGAGATCCGCCAGAATCACGCGTGGGCCACCCAGGCCGGACTCACCCGGTACCGCTACGACTCCCTGGTCACCGGCGAACACTCCGGCCTGCGGACCCTGCCGCAGATGCCCGAGGACAATCCTCACCTCGCTGCCGCCCTGAGCGCCGCCGGGATCCGGTGGGTCGCCTCAGATGCGTCCCGGGAGTCCGCCCAACGAAAGCTCGCTGCCGGGCTTCGCACCGTGCCGCGCTATCCGATGAACATCTTCTACAACGTCGAGACCCAGGAGCAGGAGGTCGACGAGTACAACTGGATCTACACCTCAGCGGCTGATGGTGGTTCGGGGCTGTGCGAACAGTATGCCGAGGCGATGACCTGCATCGAGCCGCTCGATCCCGCGACCGGCTTCGCCGACCACATCGTGCCGGTGGAGACGCGGATCGCCTTGGCGCACGTCCTGGGCAACGACCCCCGTCCCCACTACGCTCACCAGTCCAATCTGGCCGCCGACGGGATCCTCTACGACGTCGCCTACTCCATCGTCGACAGCTACCGCGCTGATGTCGCCGACAACGCCCCGTTGCTCAACCCGACCCTCGCCGAGGCCGGCGCAGTCCTGCGGCTCCAGGATCAGTGGCGCGATGGTGGCGACGCGATCGTCGGGAGCATCTTCGGGACCACGGTGAGGTTGACGAACACCGCAACGACCCGGCTCCGCGTGCCCCTCACCGTCCCCGAGGGGTCGCGCCGGGGCCGCACCCGCTACGGCGAGGCCTACGGCGGGCAGCGGTCGGGCTGGACCCCGCTCCGCCCGGGAGGTCGGCTCACCGTTCGGCTGCCGCAGGGGGCCGGATTCCCGGCCACGGTCCGGCCTGGTGCGGCGGCGTCACCAGGAGATCCGGTTGCTGCCCAGGCGCCGGCCCTACCGACGGTGGCGCCCGCTGTTGCCGTCGATCCGGCAGCAACCGATGCCGCCCGACGGGGGACGCTCGTCCCGCTTCCGGGGGTGGCGTCGCCAGCGATCCCGGCCCGGAGGTCGTGAGATGCGGATCGCACTGGTCAATGAAGGGACCTATCCGGTCAACACCGGAGGGGTGAGCAGCTGGAGCCAAGGACTTATCGAGCGGATGTCCGAGCATGAGTTCCACGTCGTCACGCTGGTGGGCCAGGAGCGGGTTCCCGTCTGGAACCGGCCAGCCAATCTGGCCTCGACGACGCTCGTGCCCATGTGGGACCCGGCGCCCCGGGCGCGTCGGTCCGGTCACCGGCGGCAGCGCCGGCGGATCACCGACGCCGTCGGACGTCTGTGGCGTGCGATCCTCCCTGCTGACGCCGGGGGTGCAGACCTGGACGGCCTGCGCGCATCCCTGCGTGATCTGGCCGGGGGACCCCGGCCGCTGGCGTCGCTGCTCCGCCCGGGTGCTTCGGGTCGGGCCGTCCTCGAAGCTTGGGATCGGCATCGCGACGCACGGCCGCATCTTCCCGCTCTCACCGTGGATGTGGCGACCGAGGCGGCCCGGCACTGCGAGCGCGTCCTGGCCGCCCTCGACGCCGACGTGCCCGAGGTGGATCTCATCCATGCCACGTCGAACGGGTCGGCCATGCTGGTCGCGCTGGCCCGTCGCTGGGCCGACGGCACTCCGGTCATCCTGAGCGAGCACGGCGTCTACCTGCGGGAGCGCTATCTGGCGCTGGCCGCAGCCGGCTGGGACTGGGTGTTGCGCTATCTGGTGATGGCGTTCACCCGCGCGCTGTGTCAGCTCGCCTGCGCTGACGCTGATGTGTTGGCGCCGGTGAGTGAGTTCAATGCCCGCTGGGAGATACGTCTCGGAGCCTCCGCCGACCGGATCACCGTCGTGCCCAACGGTGTCGAGCCGGAGCGGGTCGGCTATCTCGACTCCGAGCCGGAGATGCCGACGGTCGTCTTCCTCGGACGTATCGATCCGCTCAAGGACCTCGAGACCCTTATCGCTGCCTTTGCGCGGGTGCATGAGCGCTTGCCGGATGCCCGGCTGCGCATCTTCGGTCCCACCCCCGTCGGGAACGAGGGCTATCGCGCATGGCTGGATCAACAGGTAGCCGCTCGAGGGCTCGCCGATGTCGTCCGTTTCGACGGACCCACCGACGGCGCTCGGCCGGCCTTGGAAGCCGGCCAGGTGATCGCCTTGTCGAGCATCTCCGAGGGCATGCCGTTCACCGTGATCGAGGCGATGATGAGCGGGCGCGCCACCGTCAGCACCGACGTGGGTGGCGTCGCCGAGTGCGCCGGACGGGACGGGACCTGCGGGATCATCGTCCCCGCACGGGATCCGGACGCGATGGCCGAAGCGCTGGTACAGCTGCTGGATGACCCCGATCGTCGCCGACGCATGGGGCTGGCGGCTCGTGGGCGGGCCTTGGAGCGGTTCGCAGCTGACGAGTGCGTCGACACGTTCCGCCTGCTGTACCGGCAGCTGTCACCGGTGGGCGGCCACGGACCTGGCCTCGGCCGGGCCGGGGTCCGCCAGCGGAGGTCGGCGATACCGCGGCCGCCCGCCCCGGTCCCGTTCCGACCCCGCGGTCGACGGTACGCCCTGCCCCAGGTCATTGACGATCCGTTGAAGGCGTGTTGATGAGCGCCGCCTTCGGATCGGATCCGGGTTCGGCTCTCGAGGGGGGTCCGGCAGTCGACGGACTGGATGTGGCCGCACGCATCGAGGCCTCCGGACGGGGGGACCATGCGGCCCGTGCCCTAGGATATGACGACGTCTTCGCTCAGGCCGACGCCCAGTTCGCCGCACCGGTGGTCGCCGGTGTGAGGGACGAACGGCCCGGCGATCTGCGGCTGGCGGCGGAGCGCGCCATCTTTCTGGTCGCGGGTGTGGCGCTGTGCGTCGAGACGATTGTCCCGGGCATCTCCTCGCTCGGTCTGCTGCTCGCCGGGAGCGGGTGCTGGTTCGCCGCGCAGATGGTGAGCACGATCCTGTGGTGGGGTCAGAGCCGGGGGGAGAGCGTGCGGACCTGGCGGTTCGCATTCTGGTGCGGGATCGGCCTCCTGGCTGTGGCAACCCTGGTGGCGGCGGTGATGGCGTCTGCGCAGATCACGATCTGGACCGCCTGGGGGTGTGCGGCGGCGGTGGTGCTGTGGCGGTGGCCGGGGCGGGCCTCCGCGGCGGTCTCCGCGAGCGCCGCGACTGTCGCGGGTCTGGTCCACCTGGTGAGTCCGGTTGCCGGTGCGGTCACCGCAGCCGCCGCGATCGGAGCGTCGGCGATCGCGGTCATGGTGGTGGCCGTGCGCGCGATCACCCCGGCTCAGCTGATCGGTGACAGCGGGCCTCCGGGCGACCGTCGGGGGGCGGTGGCCGTCCTGGGGGAGACCGCGGTACGGGTGTCGGCCCAGATCGCCACGATGGTCGTCCTCTGGCAGACCTGGCCGGAGTCCTTCCTGCTGGTGGCCCTGGGTGCGGTGACCGCCGGGGCTGTGGGCGAGATCATCCTGGAACAGGCTGCGGGTCTGACCCGGCGGGTGGCCGACAGCACGACCCGCTGGCGTGACGCCCGCGTCTACGCGGTCGCCGTGGGCGCTGCGGCGATGACCCTGATCACCATCGCGGGCGTGGCAGCGGTCGGGAGCGCTGCCCAGTGGTTGCGATCGGAGATCCCGGCGGTGGTGCTGGCCGTGTTCGTGTTGAACACCGGCGTCGGCGTGGCCGTCACCTCCACCCTGCGCATCGGGGCGGCCGATCAGGCGTTGCGGGTTGCGGTCCTCGGTCTGATCCTGGTGGTCCTGATCGCACTGCTGAGCCAGTCGACGATCATCCCGGCGGCCTGGGCGGTCGGCGCCGCAGCGCTCGGCGCGCTAGTCACCACGACCTGTGCGGCCCAGTCGTTCGCTGTTCCTCAGGCCTGGTGACGTGGAGGCCGGGCTGGCGCCCCCGTGGTACTGCTACCCCGGTCCCGCCGACGGCGATAGCTGGGAGCGGCTCCGGGACGCTGGACTGGGTTTCGCCGTGGCAAATGTTGCTGACGGGCCGGGCGCGGTGGTCGACGAGAATTATGCCCACGCGTTGCGCCCCGGTTCGACCACCCCGTTTCTCGGCTACGTGCCGATCGGCTACGGGCGCCGTCGGCCGCTCGAGGTTCGTGCCGATGCTGCCGCGTGGGCGGCGCTCTACGGTCTCACCGGGATCTTCCTCGATGAGGTGCCGGCGACCCGCAGGCACCGGAGGTGGGATCTCAGCGTGATCGACCAGTTGCGCGCCGACGGGTTCGACACGGTGGTGGTCAACCCAGGGGTGGCCCCGGTCGGTGGGGAGATCATCGGCACCGCCGACGTGACCTGTGTGTTCGAGGGGAGTTGGGTCGACTACACCGCCCGCCGCCACCCGGACTGGTTGGGCGCGTTCCCGGCGGCCCGACAGTGGCATCTGGTGCACAGCGTGCCTGCGAGCGAGCCGCTCGATATCGCCGACCGGGCGCGCCGGTGGGGAGCGGGTTACAGTTGGGCGACGCGCGGGCGTCCACCGCACCCCTGGGGTCAGGGCTGGGAGGGCCGGCTCCGGTGATCCGTGGGGCCGGCGGCGTGATTTGGAGTCGCGGCGAGCCTGCTGGTAATCTGACCAATCGCGCCCGTGGGGTGCGCCCCGAAACTTTCCAGTACTCAACGAAGGCTTGCCCGTGGCGAACATCAAGTCCCAGAAGAAGCGGATTCTCACCAATGAGAAGGCGCGGCTGCGTAACAAGGCTGTGAAGTCCGCTCTTCGGACGCACATGCGCAAGTTCCGCGAGGCTGTCGCCAGCGGCGATGTGGCCAAGGCGCAGCAGGAGGCCCGTGTGGCGTGCCGGGCGCTCGACAAGGCTGCCAGCAAGGGCGTCATCCACAAGAACCAAGCAGCGAACAAGAAGTCGGCCATCGCGTCGACGGCCGCCGCACTCTGACTCAGCTGACAAACGTCGCCCGGCCCACCCGGCGGGGCGGCGTTGTGTCATCTTCGGACGCCTGATCCACGGGAGGAACGCGTGACGCCGCAGCCCGGTGCGACCCACCCCACGGTGCTGCGGAATTTCTGCATCATCGCGCACATCGACCATGGCAAGTCGACGCTGGCCGATCGGATGCTCCAACTGACCGGGGTCGTCGACGACCGGGTCATGCGGGCGCAGTACCTCGACCGGATGGACATCGAGCGTGAGCGCGGCATCACGATCAAGAGCCAGGCCGTCCGGATGCCGTGGACGGTCGACGGTACCGACCATGTGCTCAACATGATCGACACCCCCGGACATGTCGACTTCACCTACGAGGTGTCCCGATCTCTGGCCGCGTGCGAGGGGGCGATCCTGCTCGTCGACGCCGCCCAGGGGATCGAGGCTCAGACCCTCGCGAACCTGTACCTGGCTCTTGAGGCTGACCTTCACATCATCCCGGTGCTCAACAAGATCGACCTCCCCAGCGCCCAGCCGGAGAAATACGCCGAGGAGTTGGCCAACCTGGTCGGCTGCGATCCCGAGGACGTCTTCCGCGTCTCCGGCAAGACCGGCGACGGCGTGCGGGAACTGCTCGACGAGGTGGTCGCGACCATCCCGGCTCCGGTGGGGGACCCCGAGGCGCCCGCCCGGGCCCTCATCTTCGACTCGGTGTATGACACCTACCGGGGCGTTGTCACCTATGTCAGGGTGGTCGACGGCCGGCTCCAGCACCGCGAACGCATCCTGATGATGTCGACCAAGGCCACCCACGAGGTGCTCGAACTCGGCGTCATCAGCCCCGAACCGCTGCCGTCGGCGGGCATCGGCGTGGGCGAGGTGGGGTACCTCATCACCGGCGTGAAGGACGTCCGTCAGTCCCGCGTCGGCGACACGGTCACGCTGGCGTCTGCTCCGGCCAGCCACTCGCTGGGCGGTTACCAGCACCCGAACCCCATGGTCT
>JBKEBV010000136.1:0-4956 GCA_047973315.1 Propioniciclava sp. | reverse complement strand
CCGACCCCTGAGCCGCCGGCCTTCGAGCGCTCGACCCGGGAACAGCGGCCTCGGGAACAGCCGACCCGTGAGCAGGTGGCCGGTGAGCAGTCGGCCGATGCGTGGCCGGACGGCGGGGCGGAGACGGGCGCCGAGCCTGCTGCTCAGCGATCCGGGCCGGCGACACCCGGATCCGCAGCCCAGGACGGGCCGCCGCCGAGCGGCGATCCGGCACCGGCCGCTGCTACCGGCCAGAGCCGGGTCAGCGTGACCGATCTGCGCGCCATGTGGCCGCAGGTGCTCGACAAGGTGAAGGGCCGGCGCCGCGTCACCTGGATCGTGCTGCGCGAGAACGCCCAGGTTCACTCCTATGACGACGATCTCCTGACGCTCGCGGTCAGCAACCCCGGCGCTCGGGAGAGTCTGGGGCGCGGCGGGAGCGAGGAGATTGTGCGCGAGGCGCTCCGCGAGGTCTTCGGTATCGCACCGCGCCTCGCAGTGGTGGTGGAATCCGATGCCCCGCCGGCGCCCGCTTCCTTGTCCCGGCCGGAGACCTCGGCACCGTCGGCGCGCGAGCCGTCCATGTCTCAGCCGCCCGCAACCCCGTCGCCCACCCCCTCCGCCCCACCCTCGCCGGGACCAGCCCCGACCGCGGCGCCCGAGCCATCGGTGGCCCCCGCCGATCGTCCACCGCCGAGCCCCACCGGAGCCGCCCGGGCCCGGAGGAACATCGAGGCGACCCGTGTGGGCCCGATCCCCGAGGACGATGACGCCGCAACCGCCTCCCGGGACGATCCCGACCTTGATGAGGGGCTCGGAACCGATGAGTTGTTGACCACCTACCTGGGGGCGGAGTTCATCGGCGAGGAAGCACCCGAGCCCTGAGACTGGTGGGCGCACGACTACCATGATCGAGACACTTCACAGGAGGCACCAGATGTCGATGTTCGGTTCCGAGGGCGGGTTGGACATGAACGCGCTCCTCGCCCAGGCGCAGGCCATGCAGGCCCAACTCCAGTCAGCCCAGGATGAGCTGGCCCGGGCGACCGTGACCGGCAGTGCCGGCGGCGATCTGGTGGTGGTCACCATGACCGGTGGTGGGGAGGTGACCGAGGTCGCCATCGACCCGACGGTGATCGACCCCGATGACGCCGAGACCCTGGGAGACCTCGTCGTCGCCGCCCTGCGCGACGCCTCCGCCCAGGTGCAGGCACTGGCCAACGCATCCATGCCCCCGATGCCGCAGATGCCCCCCGGCCTCGGTCTCTGACGCGTGTACGAAGGTCCGATTCAGACCCTGATCGACGAGCTGGGTCGGCTGCCCGGGGTGGGGCCCAAGAGCGCCCAGCGCATCGCCTTCCACATCCTGCAGACCGATCGTGCCGACGTCGACCGGCTGGCCGACGCGTTGCGTGAGGTGACCGAGAAGGTCAGCTTCTGCGAGATCTGCTTCAACATCGCCGAGGAGGCGACCTGTCGGGTGTGCCGCGATCCCCGCCGGGACGCCTCGGTCATCTGCGTGGTCGAGGAGTCCAAGGATGTCCAAGCCATCGAGCGGACGCGGGAGTTCCGCGGGCTGTACCACGTTCTCGGGGGCGCGATCAGCCCGATCGACCACGTCGGCCCCGAAGATCTCCATATCGCCGAACTCCTGCGGCGGCTGGCGTCCCCCACGGTGACCGAGGTCATCATCGCCACCGACCCCAACCTTGAGGGGGAGGCGACCGCGACCTACCTGTCGCGCGCGCTGGCCAACACCGGCATCACCGTCTCCCGGCTCGCCTCCGGGCTTCCGGTGGGCGGCGATCTCGAGTACGCCGACGAGGTCACCCTCGGCCGGGCCTTCGCCGGGCGTAGGGCCATGGCCTGATCCCGGATGCGGTAGCGGTCCTCGTTACCATGGCCGACGTGCCCCATCTCATCGCCACCGACCTCGACGGGACGTTGCTGCGCAGCGACCACACCACCATCAGCCCCCGTAATCGCGCCGCCCTCACCGCGGCGGCGGGCCAAGGGGTGCGGGTGGTCGCCATCTCAGGCCGTCAGCCCTACTCCATCGCCGCGATCGTGGCCGGCACCCCGCTGGAGGGAGTGGCCCTGGGGAGCAACGGCGCCATCGGAGTTGACCTGGCCACCGGAGAGCCGCTGTTCCAGGAACTGATCGACGTCGAGGTGCAGAGCACCTTCACGCGGGCGATGCAGCAGCGGTTCGGGAACGTCAAGGTGACCTCGGTGCGCGACTATGGCAACACCTACGTCGCCCAGCACGGCTACGACGGCGACAAGGATCCCGGTGCCGGTCTGGCGGCCTGGCCCGTGGCGCACCGCTATGCCGATCTCCGCGCGGTCCTCGAGGTTCCCTCGGTGAAACTCGTCCTGCGCGACCCCGACCTCGATCCGGTCGTGCTGTGGGAGGCGGCCCGTGAGCTCGACCTGCCCGGGTGTGAGGTGACCACCTCCGGGGCTCCGTTCCTCGAAGTCGGCCCCGCCGGCGTCACCAAGGCGACCGGGCTCGCCCGACTCTGCACCGCCTGGGGGATCAACGCGGATGACGTCGTCGCTCTCGGCGACCATGTCAATGACGTCGAGATGCTCGCCTGGGCCGGCCACGGGGTCGCCATGGGCAATGCCGAACTCGCCGCACGCCAGGTCGCCGACGAGGTCACCGGGACCAACGAGGACGACGGTTTCGCCCAGGCGGTGGAACGGCTGCTCGCGGCCGCCCCCTCCTCGGGTCGGGCCCTCCGGTGATGGTCGGCCCAGCCGCCGGCATGGTTCTGGTGCCCTGGCCGGACGTCATCAGGTGATCCGGCCCGGCACCCCGAAGGACTCCAGCAGAACCCAGGCGATCGCGCCGCCGACCACCGCCACGCCCGCCACGGCCCAGGCCACCTTCCGCAGTGTCGGATGGTCGCTGACGAGCCCGAGGATCACCGCGACGACGGCGATGGCACCGGTGAGGGCGACGATGGCGACCCGCATGATGCTCCGATCGGTTGCGCTGGGCGATGTCGCTCGTAGAATAGGCCAGTCCGCAGGGCAGAGATGGGGCCATCACCCCGGAGCTGCCGGAAGAACGGGTCGGCGCGCAGGCGCACCTCACTAGAACCGGCGGCGGACGAGTATGAGCGGGGTGCGGCAACCGCACCCAAGGAGGGTGGTACCGCGGGGTGCGCCGGAGTCGGCGGTCTCGTCCCTTCGTCTGAGGTTCGACCGACGAAGGAATGCCATGAGCACGCAGCAGCCCGCCTACCGCGCCGTCGCCCCGCAGGTCGACCTGCCTGCGATGGAGCGGGAGATCATCGCCCTCTGGGATGCCCAGGGCACCTTCGACGCCTCGTTGGCGCAGACAGCCGACGGCCCGCGTTGGACCTTCTACGAGGGCCCGCCCACCGCCAACGGTATGCCGGGCACCCACCACATCGAGGCGCGCGCTTTCAAGGACGTCTTTCCCCGGTTCAAGACGATGCAGGGCTACCATGTCCCCCGCAAGGCGGGCTGGGACTGCCACGGCCTGCCGGTGGAACTCGCGGTGGAGAAGGAACTCGGCTTCAACGGCAAGCCCGACATCGAGGCTTACGGCGTCGAGCCGTTCAACGAGCGCTGCCGTGCCTCGGTGACCCGCCACGTGGACCAGTGGTCCGAACTGACCCGACGGATGGGCTACTGGGTCAACCTCGACGAGGCCTACTGGACGATGAGCACCGACTTCGTGCAGGCGGTGTGGTGGGCGCTGAAGCAGATCCACACCAAGGGCCTGCTCGTCGAGGACTACCGGGTCGCCCCCTACTGCCCCCGCTGCGGGACGACGCTGTCGGACCATGAGCTCGCCCAGGGGTACGAGGACGTCACCGATCCGTCGGTCTACGTCCGGTTCCCGCTCACCTCGGGTCCGCTCGCCGGCCAGGCGTCCCTGCTGGTGTGGACGACGACGCCGTGGACGCTGGTCTCCAACACCGCCGTCGCCGTGCACCCGGAGGTCACCTACCTGGTGATGGCCGGCGCCGAGGAGACCCTCGTGGTCGCCGAACCGCTCGCCGAGACGGTGCTGGGCGAGGGCTGGGAGATCGTGGGCCGTCACACCGGCGCCGAGATGGAGCGCTGGAGCTATCAGCGTCCCTTCGATCTGCTGGAGTTCCCGCCCACCGAGGGCGGCACCCACTACGTGGTCCTGGCCGACTACGTCACCACCGAGGACGGCACCGGGCTGGTCCACCAGGCGCCCGCCTTCGGTGAGGACGACATGGCCGTCTGTCGTGGTTACGGACTGCCGCTGGTCAACCCGATCCTCCCCGACGGCACCTTCTCGGCCGAGGTCGCCCAGGTGGGCGGGATGTTCTTCAAGACCGCCGACCGGCGGTTGGTCGAGGACCTCGCCAGCCGAGGTCTGCTCTTCCGCTCCCTCGACTACGAGCACAGCTATCCGCACTGCTGGCGCTGCCACACCGCGCTGCTCTACTACGCCCAGCCGAGTTGGTACATCCGCACCACCGCCATCAAGGAGCAACTCCTCGGGGAGAATGAGGCGACCACCTGGTTCCCCGACCACATCAAGCACGGCCGCTACGGCGACTGGCTGGAGAACAACATCGACTGGGCGTTGTCCCGCAAGCGCTACTGGGGGACACCGCTGCCCATCTGGCGCTGTGAGGACGACCACCAGGTCTGTGTCGGCTCGCTCGCCGAGTTGGGTGAGCTCGCCGGCGGTGATCTGAGCGCGCTGGATCCGCACCGCCCGTTCGTCGACGATGTTGTGCTTGACTGCCCGACCTGCGGTCAGGCGGCCCACCGGGTGCCGGAGGTGATCGACGCCTGGTTCGACTCAGGCTCGATGCCGTTCGCCCAGTGGGGCTACCCGTGGGCTGAAGGATCGGCCGACAAGCTTGAGCAGGCCTATCCGGCCGACTTCATCTGCGAGGCCATCGACCAGACGCGCGGCTGGTTCTACTCGCTGATGGCTGTCGGAACGCTCGTCCT
>JBKEBV010000128.1:0-9390 GCA_047973315.1 Propioniciclava sp. | reverse complement strand
GCCATCGCGTCGTGACCGGCCTGGTTCGGGTGGAACGACTCGCTGGTATCGCCCAAGTGGATGTTGTTGATCCACTCCTCATCTCCACCCACTCGATGATCGTAACCCTCACCTACGAAGGCACTGGTCGGGTCGACGAACTCGCACCCCACGCGTTCACACATCGCTGCCGCCTGCTGATTCAGATACTCCGCCTGCTCGTTGGCCCAACGCTGCTCCCCCACGCTGATGGTGTTGTATCCCACCCGCTCCTCTTCAGCGAAGAGCGGTGGGTAGCCCATGATGATGATGCGTGCGTCGGGGTGTTCGCTTCGCACCTGCGCGAGCTGGGCCTCGAGGGTGCCGTCGGTTCCATTCCCAGTGCCGTAGACCGTATCGACCCGCTCCCTTGCCGCCTCGGTATCTCCGCACACGCTACTGCCGATCTCAAAGATGCAGTCGCTCACGGCATCCGCGAAACCCACATCGTTGCCCCCCATTGACATCTGGATGAGGGAAGCATCAGCGGGAATCCCGTCGAAGGGCCCCTGCGCTGTACCTGGATCCGCATTGGATCCGGCCGGTGTTGTGCGCATCTGCGGCCCTTCGCCGTCATTGCCCCCACTGTTGTCGTTGTACAGGTCCTGCACCACCGCCCCCGAGCACGCCTGTGTGGAGTAATCGTCACCAGCGAATCCCCCGAGGTCCTGGAGGCTGGAGAATACCTGGGCCTGATACGAGCCAGACGATCGGTGACAGTAGTTCTCGCCCACCTCAATGGGATAGGGATAACCGCTCCACCAGGGAAGCTGCTCATAGTAGGTGACGTTCGTGTCGGGGTCGTACTCGCCGATACCCTCCCCGCTGGCAAAACTGTCACCACCGAACCAATGGCTCCCGGCAAGTGCCTGCTCGAGTGGGGTGAGTGTGGCCGGGTCTGGAGAGCTCTCGGAAGCGCAATCGGTGCCGCCTAGGATCTCGCAGATAGCCACGCGGATAGGTTCGGTGAAGCGGGTGACGGGGGTGATTGCTGCTGCCACACCGCCCACCAGAACTGCGGCGAGCAACATGATGCCGACGTAGTGCACCGCGCTGGCACCGCGCTCCCGATGCCAGGGCGCCTCAATGTCACACTCAGGAGGTGGGTTAGTTGGCATATGAGAACGCTAGGCCAGGGCGGGTATCGGGTGCATAGGCCCTCGGACCCAACCTGGACCCATGAGGGGGACGAGAACCGCGGTCGGGCGCTACCGGGGTGTGAAACCGCGAATATTGGGGTTGGTCAGCAACGACAGACCCACACACCCAATGCCGCCGATCACCATCGCCATGCCACCAGGCCGACCGCCCAGCGCGCCTCACCTCAAGGAAAGACATACCTATCCAGGAAGTGAGCCAACGGCCTACGGAAGATAGTCGCCAGGAGGGTCGCCACAATGATCAGGCCAGCCAACGGGGGAACCAGCACAGCCAACACTTGCGTACTATTCCGGCCATCGGTGGCAATCATCAGGTCGGAGGCCGATACACCCGGGCACGTCACACCATCCCCGCCCGTGAGCGCCCGCGTCCAGCCCAGGATCGTGTAGGTGATGCCCGCCTCCTCGAACTGCTCCGAGGGCCCGTCAGCGAACAGTGACCCCGCCTCATAGGGATGCACCCGATACGCGTCTTCGTTAAGGAATGTGCACTCTCCGGTGGGCTCACCCGCGGTGGCGAAGACGAACTTCTCGCCGTCCTCGCGGGCAACCTCCGCGCCGTCGGGGACGCCCACGATCAGCGCGTCACCCACGATCGTCGTGGGAACGGGGTGCACCTGGTCCGTGGTCGGGACGAGAAGAAAGCCGATCGCGACGACAGTGATCCCCACCGAGGCCACCCAGGCGAAGCCCAAGATGCGGCGCAACCACAGCTCCCGCCGTGTGACGGCTTCGGTCATTGGCAACCCTCCCAGCGAACGAACTGTGTCCCGTCCCAATACTCAGCGGATTCAAGGGTGTCATTCACCCAGTTCACTTCGGCGCCGAGTCCCGCCTTCAGCGCTGACTGGATTTCGAAGACTGCCCCTACAGTATGGCTGTCATCCGTGTCGTAGGTGAGCCTTGTCACATTGCCATGGTCAAAGGCGGCGTCCACGAAGCCCTGGGGATTCAACAGCATCTGTTGAACAACTTCGAGGTCTTCAGGTGTGTTCACGGGCAGTTCTGCGGTGATCTGCGTGTCAGTGTCGGTGTCGATGGTTTTGAAGGTCACGGCCGCAATTTCGCCGTTCTCATCGAGGTCCATCGCCAGCCTGCCATCGAGGGTCCAATCAGGGCTGGTGTTTTCCGTGACGACGTTGGCCGTCATGCCCACGCCTGCCTCCACATCAAGGTAAACGGTTTGGGTGCCGTCATCGTGGAGGGCGACCCCCGCGACCTCCGTCACCGAAGCGGAGGCTTCAGCACCCATGACGAAAAAGAGGTCCCAACTCGCACTCGCGTTGCCCGCGATGCCGGCCTGGGCGTGCGTGGTGTTGGGTTCCGGTGGGATGTCGTACAAACCGACCCAGTCGGCTGCTTTGTTGGAGAGCCATGTCACGGGATTCAAGCTGGGTGGGATGGGGCTACCCGGCGGATTGGTGATCACCTCCATCCCCTCGGTTGCCACGATTCCTCGGACCAGGGCATCCACCTCTTGCTGGTTGTCAACGATCCACACGTCCCCGCTCTCGCCGACCAGCGCCGCGCCTGCCTCTGCTGACACGCCGCTGACAAACCTGTTGTCATCGACGATGACCCCTGCCTCGATGGCTCCCCCGGCACTCACACCGACGGAGGCAGACTCAAACTGGGTCACGCGGAGCTGTCCGTTCGAGAGTTCCTCAATGAGCAGACCCGTTCCGCCACCGAGATCGACGGCTACGGCGACCGACATGGATGCATCCAGACCGGCTCGCCCGGTCACGCACGGCTCAGTGGGTTCCCGGCTCTCCTGCACCGGCGCGCAGGCCCCGTCACCCAATCCGAGAATGGTGCAGATGGCACTCCTGATGGCGTTGGTAAGGGGGGTGGCGGGTGCAACGGCTACCGCCACTGCACCCACCAGAACTGCGGCAATCAGCATCACCGCAACCCATTCCAGCGCGCCTGCGCCCCGCTCAGGGTGGTCCCCCATCGCCCGGCTTCCGCGGCGCGCCTTCATGGGACTTCATCTCCTAGCGTGGGGTGGGGACGACACATCAAGTCTCTCCCACAACGTGCCGGGACGCATGAGCCCTCAGGCCCACCCCGGACCCAAATCTGCACCGACACCATGGGTCCGAGGTACCTCCAGAGACCATGTGGCCGTGAAGTCCCTGTTGGCTGTGTCAGACTGGGAACGGTTGATTCACCACCCGGCGAAGTCCGATGCGAACGGCGATGGATGCGATCTGGTGGGGTTTGATCAGCTGACTCTCACCGTTCCGTCCGGCCCGTCGCCGAGACGACCCCATAAAGGAAACAGTCATGAATCTCATCGCACGACGCGGCTTTCTGACCGTGAGCTTGAGCGCGCCTTTGTGGTTGGCCGCCTGCAGTGCACGCGGCTCGGACCCCACCCCAGAAATACCTGAGGAATTGGAGCCGTTTACTCCTACGGGAACTCCCGTGCCCTCGCCGACACCCGCAACCGACCTCCCTCCCGGCTTCCGCACCGTATCCGGGGCTGGCTTTACCATCGCCATCCCCGAAACTTGGAATGACAGCTTTGTCGACGCCGTCGACTCCCAGGGCAGCGACGGCTGGGCCTTCCAAGATCCCGATGCCGATGATCCGCTTCAATACGTGGGCGTCCTGCTGGATGCCGAACCCGTCAGTGGGGCGATCGAACAGTCCGCGGCCCTCGAAGCCTCCCTCAAGGCGCAGCAAGCCACGGGTCTCGAGCGCGGACTCATCTCGTGGCCCAACACCGTCTATGCCGTATTGGTTGACTGGCAACTCAACGACACTCGCAAGCGACAACTCATGGCAGAGCGCACCGAGGGCGGCCCGATCCTCAACGTGACCTTGTCGGCGGCAGTCGGTTCGGATGCGTGGAGCACTCTTGAGGCGATCCTCTCCACCTTCGCGCTGACTGACTGACCGTTTGCGCGGGCCAGGTCATCCGATGAGCGCCACGACCCCGGGGGCGCACAGCACCACGACCGTGCCGATCACCATATGGGGGCCGAAGGCCACCTCCGTTCGCCGGTTCCCGCCCCGGAAAATGATGAGATACAGGCCGAGCATCGCGGCCGAAAGGTACGTGACGAGCGTGGACACAATGAGATGCGTCCAGGAAAGGTAGGCCAGGATCATCCCGAGGCTCACCGCCAGTTTGACATCGCCAAGCCCCATGCCGCGCCCGCGGCTCACGATCGTCTGCAGTAGGTAGAAGCCAAAGAGCGCCAGAGCTCCCAGTGCCGCCCGGCCGAGGTGAGCGACATCGCCATCGACCAGCGCCGCGACGACGACCCCAACGGCCGTCAGGGGGATCAACGGCACCGTGATCACGTTAGGCAGGCGATGGACGTCAAAATCAATCGCCGCCAGCACGATCAAGGCCCCGCAGTATCCCACCAGCACCACCGTCAAGGTCGGTGACGCGGCCCACCAACCGGCGGCGATGAGTCCGACAACGACCGCCAAGGCGATCCACACCCAGGTGGTCGGATAGCGAGCAGTGTCCGAATCGCCCGGATAGGCATACGGGCGCCGGTTCAGCCACCGTGTCATGGGGATCGCGCAGCCCAGTCCAACCAGCACGCCAACCGCCATCAATGCCCAGGTCACGTCAGACTCATCTCACGAGAAACCGAGCCGTGAACACCCACGCGGGCGGGATGGCGCCGCACCCGGCTGGAACTGTGGATCGTTGGGGGCGGCACAATCACGATTCCATCCTTCATTGTTCACACCCTAGAGTGCCACCGCGGCCCACGACCGGCGTCCTGAGTAGTCAGAGGGCCTGTCCGTTAAACGGTGTGTGGGGGTCACGCCAACTCCACTGGGGCGAAATCGTGGACGCCGGCGCAGCCCCGTGCCGCCTGGGCCCGTCGGTGGGCCCAAGCTCCGCGCTGCGGGTGAGGGTCCCGTCTATCTGGGATGGTGGCTGCCGATGACGAAGGGTGACGGGCCTTGGGCTTCGCGTGCGGTCACTACCGGCGGGAACTGCCTCAGGGTGAAGGCGACAAGCCGGCCGGCTACGCTCGACGAACCATCGTTCGTTCTCGCCGCCGGTGGAACTCCGACCATTGGTTGCGCCACCGATGTCAGGCCCGGAGCAGACGCGGGATCCGGTCGGTGGTGCTGGGTGGCCCGGCCCAGGCGGGCAGCGAGGCGAGGGAACGTTCCAACCAACGACCGGGCAGCCCGCCGAGTGCGCGGTCGCGCACCCTCTGCGCCAGCCCCTCGGGGCAGCCGACCCCCAGTCTCGCCAGACGACGGGCAAGGCGGTCGACCCTGCTCACCCGGGGGATCCGATGACGGTCGTAGGCCCGCAGCCCCTGATCGAGACCTACCCCCGGGGCCAGCAGGCGACCCAGGGTGACCGCGTCCTCCACAGCGAGGTTGGCGCCCTGGTGGGCGGTGGGCAGGAGCGGGTGGGCGGCGTCCCCGACGAGGACAGCTCGCCCACGGGAGAAGCCGGTGGGCGTCGCGTCGAGGATCGGCAGGTCGTGGCGGAACATTCCCGCGGCAGGGGTGGCCGCGGCACGTTGTGCAGCGGGATTCGGCCAGCCGCTGAGGTTCTCCAGGATGTGGTGGGCGCTGTCCTGACCGGGGGCGGTCCGGAACAGGGCGTGCCAGGAGACGGTCTGCGGGCCGATCCTGATCGCGCTGAACTCCAGGCCGCGACCCCACCAGGTGGTCCACGCGGAGCCGATGAGGTCGGCGTCCTCGATCACGGCACGCCAGGCGGCGAACCCGCTCGGGCCGCTGCTGGCCCCGCGGCGGACGCTGGCGGTCAGGCTGTCGCGAGCTCCCTCAGCGCCGACGATGAGATCGGCCTCACTCCGGTGCTCACCCTCGACGTCGACCCAGCTGAGCCGGGCTGACCCGCCGTCGCGGCGGCCGACGTCCACGCCGGTGACCCGCGCTCCCAACCGGATCTCCGCGTGCGTCGCGGCGGCATCGAGCAGGGCCGCGTGCAGCGCCTGCCGGTGAACCGCCCACGTCAACGATCCCGGCGCGCGGGGAGCAAGAAGCTGTCGCCCGCTGAGATCGCGGATCCCGGTGAATCGGAGGGCCTGCGCGTGGCGGCGAACGGTCCGCGCGACCCCCAGATCCTGAAGCGCCCGGTTCCCGTTGGCGGTGACAATGATCCCCGCTCCAGCCGACCAGTACACCGGGGCCTGTTCGAGGACGGTGACCTGCCAGGCGCTGCGGGCCAGGGCGATGGCGGACGCGAGACCGCCGATCCCACCACCGATGATGACGGCCGTGCGGGGAACCTGGGCGGGACGGGGCGTGGCGTTCAGCGGAGGCTCTCTCGTGGATCGACCAGGGCGCCGATGGGCGGAGGGGGCTGGTCTCGTTGGGCAGGTGGATCGATACACTAGCGTCGCTCGCCTTCCCGCACAACCGCAGGACCTTGACGGCGCAGGGGTCCACCGCTCGGCGCGAAGCACCGACCCGGCGCTCCTGCGGAGTGGGCGACGAGGCGCACGACACGACGGGCACGCGCGTGGGGGAGGCCGACACCCGGCATCCCCCACGCTCGACCGCTCTCTCAGGCAACGTTGGTCCGCAGAACCTCCAGCACCTCGTCCGGAGTGGAGGCGGCCTCCAGGGCCTCCCGGAAGGGTGGCCTGGCGAGGGCCCGGCTCAGCTTGGCCAGAATGCGCAGATGTTCATTGCCCGCCTGTGCCTCGGGAACACAGATGAGGAAGATGATCCGCGCCGGATCACCCTTGGGTGAACCCCAGTCGATCCCTGCTGACTTGGCGAAGGCCACCATCGGTCGCGCCGCCCCATCGCTCTTCGCGTGCGGGATGGCGATGTTGTGGCCCACGGCGGTCGTCATGGTCGCCTCCCGGGCGAGCGCGCTGGCGATGACGGCCTCGGCGTCGGCCACCTGCCCGGTCGCCACCCCCAGACCCACGAGTTCGGCAATCATCTGGTCCCGGTCCGTCGCCACCGGATCAAGGGTGATCGTCTCCCGGCTGATGTAGTCCAGTACTCCTGGCTGCTCGGCGTCCGCGGGTGCTGGGCGGGTCCTGGTGGCGACGGTGGTGGCGCCACCGGTGACGGCCTCCTGCCCGGCGGACAGCGCGTCGACCGAGGTGACTGAGGTCGGGGCGGGGTCAGCATCGGATGGTGCTGCGGCTGGCCCCGGCCTGCCGCGCCGTCCCAGACCCATCAGCGCGATGGCGATCAAGGCTGTCACGAACGAACCCACCAGGATGCACAGGGTGAACAGCAGCGGCTGCGGCACTCCGCCGACGACGGCGACGATCAGTCCGCCCCACATCACCTGACTCTCCACCCCGAGGATACCGGCCATCGCACCGCCGACGGCGGCGCCGATAACGTTCGCCGGGATGATCGAGAAGGGGTGGGCGGCGGCGAACGGGATGGCGCCCTCGGTGATCCCGAAGAAGCCCATGAAGGCTGCCGCACTGCCATTCTGCCGTTCGGTCTCGTCGAAGAGACGGCGAGCGATCAGCGTGGCGATGAACATGCCGATCGGCGGGACTGCGATCGCGACCGAGGTCATGCCCTGGGGTCCGAAGTTGCCGGTCGCGATGAGTCCACCGGCGAACAGGAAGGCGACCTTGTTGACCGGGCCTCCCATGTCGAAGCCGATCATCGCGCCCAGGATGATGCCGAGCGCCAGCGGTGCGGCGCCCTGCATGCCGGCCAGCCAGGTGGTCAGGGCGGCGAAGACGGCCGCGATCGGAGCACCCAGAAGGAAGATGAACGCCAGCCCGACCACCAAAGTGCTGCCGACCGGGATGACGATGATCGGCCAGATCGGGGCCAAGTACTTGTGAACCGGGATCTTCTTGATCCACAACGCCACGAACCCCGACATGAATCCGGTGACGATGCCGCCGATGAAGCCGGCGCTGGCCTCCGAGCCGTACAGGGCAGGCGTGGTCGCCAGCAGGCCAGTGATCATGCCCGGCGCGAGCCCTGGCCGATCGGCGATGGCGTAGGCGATGTATCCCGACAGGATCGGCACCATCAGCGTGAATCCGAGCCCTCCGAGCCCGGCGAGGGTCTCGAAGAAGGAGCCCTCGGGAATCGCCAGCCCGGCCGGGGTGGGCTCGCCGCCGATTCCGTAGGCGATCGCGATCAGGAGCCCGCCGGTGACCACGAACGGGATCATGTGGGAGACCCCGCTCATCAGCATCTGGTAGACCCCCTTGCGTTGCTTGATCGAGGCGTCGGCCTGCACCGACACCGTCGCGCCGGAGGTGGCCAGCGGTGCCGCGATGAGGCCGCGCTCGATCAGCTCCTTCGGCTTGTGGATCCCTTCGGCGACGCCGGTGACGACCACGCGCTTGCCGGCGAATCGTTCGAGGTCGACCGTGGCGTCGGCGGCGATCAACACCGCTTCTGCCTGGGCGATCGCCTCCGGCGAGAACTCGTTCTCGACGCCGATCGACCCGTGGGTCTCGACATCCATGGTGTAGCCGAGGTCTGCCGCTGCCTGTTCGAGGTTCTCCGCTGCCATATAGGTATGGGCAACGCCCGACGGGCAGGCGGTAATAGCCAGCAGGTGGCCCTTACTGCTCATGTCACACGTCCTTGAGTGGTGGTGGCGTGGCCTCTGCAGAGATGTCAAAGACGCGAAAGGAGGCCACGACGGTGATTGTCTGTCCCCGAAGACGGCAGCGAGGGCGGCTGGCCTCCGTTGCTCCGGATGCGGAGAGCGGGCAGCACTTGCGGTCGACCTTCGGTTAATCGAAACACTAGCGAGCTTTCGTAGTGCCGTTGCGACTTTGGGTAGAAGAGCGGAGAAGGGCCGGCGACTCCTCGGCCGGGCGGAATCACCCGCAGACCTCGGCCCAGTCACCTCACCTCGCCGATGCCTCGCAGCACCGTGGTGGCTTGAGCGCCGTGGTGGCTGAGAGGTGCTGCTCGCGATGGCGGCGACCGTCAGAGGCGTCGGCATCGGGTGCATCCGGGTCGAAGTCGTTGAGCCCACGGAGCGCAACTGCGGCGGCGAGCGTCTGCCATGATGAGGCATGGCCCTGTCGTCCGGCTCGCCCTCGCCGCTGCGGGCAGGTCTCCGGCGGACCACATCGCGCGGGGTCGTGACCGTTGACGTGGTGGCCGCAGGCGTCGTCCGGGTGCGGTTCCTCGATCATGAGCACCAGCATCCGCCCCTCTCCTATGCGATTCCCTCGGAGTTGCCGTCTCTGGCTGCCACCGTGTCGCCCGCGGAGGGGTCGCTGAGTACCGA
>JBKEBV010000087.1:0-15058 GCA_047973315.1 Propioniciclava sp. | reverse complement strand
ACCACCAGCGGTCCGGCGATGTCGCCACCGACCGTCTCGACCGCCTCCACCTCGAGCCCAGCGGTGACCAGAGCCTCGCTCAGCTCGCGGCCGGTCAACCCCTCCGGCAGGGCGGCGTACTCGGCGATCCAGCTCTTCGTCGCCCTCATCGTGCCTCTCCCTTCAGCGACCGGCTGAACCGGACATCTCCCTCGACCATGTCGCGCATGTCGGCGGCGTTGTTGCGGAACATCAGGGTGCGTTCAATCCCCATGCCGAAAGCGAACCCGGAGTAGACGTCCGGGTCGACACCGGCAGCGCGGAGGACGCGCGGGTTGACCACCCCGCAGCCGCCCCACTCGATCCAGCCCTCGTTGCGGCAGGTCCGGCAGTCGAGGTCGGCGTTGCCGACGGAGGCTCCGTGGCACACGAAGCACTCTAGGTCCATCTCGGCACTCGGTTCGGTGAACGGGAAGTAGTTGGGCCGGAACCGGGTCCGGACATCGCCGAACATGGCGCGGGCCAGATGGTCGAGAGTGCCCTTGAGGTGCGCCATGGTGATGCCGGAGTCGACGCACAACCCCTCGATCTGATGGAAGACCGGCACATGGGTGGCGTCAAACTCGTCCGCCCGGTACACCTTGCCCGGGCAGACCACATAGACCGGAAGGTCGCGCTGCAGCAGCGAGCGGATCTGAACCGGCGAGGTGTGGGTCCGCAGCACCCGGTGGGCTCTGACCGGGTCGACGAACAGGGTGTCGGACTCACCCCGCGCCGGATGGTCCGCGCCGATGTTGAGGGCATCGAAATTCAGCCATTCGGCCTCAACCTCGGGCCCCTCGGCGATCTCCCATCCCATGGCCACGAAAACGTCACTCATCAAATCGATCAGGCCGGTGATCGGGTGGATCGCCCCTTGGGGGACGATGTCGACCGGCAGTGTCACATCGACGGCCTCATCGGCCAGCGCTGCCTCGAGCTCGGCAGCCTCGAGAGCGGCCTGCCGGTCGGCGAGTGCCGCCCTGAGGCGACCGCGGGCGGCACCGATGCGTTGGCCGGTCTCCCTGCGTGCGGCCGGTGGCAGGGCGCCGATCTCGCGATTGGCCACCGCGATGGGCGACTTCTCACCGTCATGGGCGAGCCGGGCCTCCTTCAGCGCCGCGGTCGTCGTGGCGGCGGCGAAGGCGGTCAACGCCGCAGCCACCATGGCGTCGATCGACGCAACACTGAGTGCGGCCACCTGCTTGGGATCGTAGGTGTCGTTGGGCCCCGACATCGGGTTCTCCTCGGTAGTTCAGGCCTCGGACGTCCGCTGAGCGGAGGCTGAGGCATACAGGCAGATGGCAGCAGCGGTGGCGAGGTTCAGCGACTCCGCCTGGCCGTAGATGGGCACAGCGACGGTCTCATCGGCGAGAGCAAGATGTTCCAAGGGCAGCCCCCAGGCCTCATTCCCCATCACCCAGGCGGTGGGACGCGACAGTTCGGCCTCGATGTCGGTGAGGTCGGTTCCGGCGTCACCGTCGGTGGCGAGAACCTGCATGCCGGCGGCCCGACACGCATCGATCGCCTCCGACAGGTCGGCGCCGGTGACGATCGGGAGATGGAACACGCTGCCCACCGAGGCCCGGACCGTCTTGGGGTTGGAGACCTCGACGGAGTCACCGGAGAAGATCACCGCATCGGCACCGAAGGCGTCTGCGCACCGGATCACCGTCCCGGCGTTCCCGGGGTCACGGATCTGGGCGCAGATGACGATGAGGGCGACATCCTTGCGCCGGTGCTTCTTCTTCTCCTGGGTCGGATGTTTGCGCCGCGTCCCCAGGACGGTGGACAGGGACACATCCACCGCGCGCGCCACCGCAATGATCCCCTGCGGTGTCACCGTGTCGGACAGGGTGGCCAAATTCTGCTCACTGACGGCGAAAACCGGCACCCCGACCTCGCGGGCCGCGTCGATCAGGTCGGCATTGTCCATCGCGCTCGACCAACGCACGAAGAGCCAGCGGACCACGTCGGGCAGCCGGAGCGCCTCCCGGACGCCCTGCCTCCCCTCGACGAGGAACTGTCCTGACTCCTTGCGTTCCTTGCGGCGCAGCAGACTTCGCGCCTCGCGCAGGACCGCTTGGCTCGGTTCGTCGAGTTCCAAGCGTTCGACCGTCATCTCTCTCCTCGGGTGAAGGGGCTGAGCCAGAACCGCCGAACTCACGACGCGGCAGCCCGGAGCATCAGGCTCCCGGCTGCCGCGCGGCGTGGTTCAGGGTCAGGCTGCTGAAGGCTGGTTGGCCTTGGCGATGTCAACGAGGGCAGCGAAAGCCTTCTCATCGGACACGGCCAGTTCGGCCAGCATCTTGCGGTCGACCTCAACGCCGGCGGCCTTGAGGCCAGAGATAAATCGGTTGTAGGTCATGTCGTTGGCGCGGGCGGCCGCGTTGATCCGCTGGATCCAGAGTTTGCGGAAGTCGCCCTTGCGATCGCGGCGGTGCGCGTAGCTGTAGGTGTAGCTGTGCAGCACCTGCTCCTTGGCCTTGCGGTACAGCCGCGAGCGCTGTCCGCGGTATCGGGAGGCCTGCTCCAAGATCTCACGGCGCTTCTTCGCCGCGTTCACTGCGCGCTTGACGCGTGCCATGGTCGTTCTCCTTGTACGTCGTGAAGGTCAGTGGGTCACTTGCCGAGCAGGCGGCGGGCCGTCCTGGTGTCCGCCGGGCTGAGCACCACATCGGGGTCGAGGCGCCGGGTGCGGCGGGTCGACTTGTGCTCGTTCAGGTGCATCTTGCCCGCACGGCGGCGCATGATCTTGCCGCTGCCGGTGACCCGGAAACGCTTCTTGGCACCGGAGTGCGTCTTCATCTTCGGCATGTCGCCGCTCACTTTCTCTTACACGAACCCTGGCGGGTTCCGGGTCTACAGGTCGATATCGGGGTCAAGGTTGTCGGCCGGACCGCGCTTGCGCCTGGACCCCCCGGTGGCCTTGGCTGCCGCCCGTTGCTCGGCGGCGTAGGTGGCGTCGGCCTCGGCATCGGCTGCGCGACGCTCCGCCTTGGCCGCCTTGGCCGCCTTCTCCTCGGCGCGCGCCTCGGCCTTCTTCCGCGTCGGTGCGAGGACCATCACCATGTTCCGGCCGTCCTGGCGGGGCTGGAACTCGATGGTGCCGTCCTCGACGACGTCATCGGCGAGCCGCTTGAGCAGGCGGAAACCCAGATCGGGTTTGCTCTGCTCGCGACCGCGGAACATGATGGTGATCTTGACCTTGTCGCCAGCGCGGAGGAAGCGGAGCACGTGGCCCTTCTTCGTCTCGTAGTCGTGCTCGTCGATCTTCGGTCGGAGCTTCATCTCCTTGATCACCGTGTTGGCCTGATTGCGCCGGTTCTCGCGCGCCTTCTGCGCCGACTCGTACTTGAACTTGCCGTAGTCCATGAGTTTCGCGACGGGCGGGCGTGCCTGGGGGGCGACCTCGACCAAGTCAAGATCGGCTTCACGTGCCAAGCGAAGCGCATCCTCGATACGAACGATGCCGACCTGCTCCCCGTTGGGGCCGACCAGGCGTACTTCGTTGACATGGATGCGATCGTTGATGCGCGGTTCGGTGCTGATGGGGTCCTCCCTCGTCGGTGTGGTGTCCGCCCATCAGAAAGGGCCCCCGCAAACGCGGAAGCCCAAGCCTGCTGGCGCTCGCTCCGGAACGAATCCGGGGGCACCGGGTACCCGCGCGATCGGTGATCACGTCAGGTGGGAGCTTGGCGACTCCACTTGTGCGGGACGCACCTGTCCAGGTGGTCGAACCCGACAAGGATAGCGAACCTGCGCCCCATGGCCCAATCGAGGCTCACTCACCGGCGTAGACCCAGGCGAACCCACCGTCGTCGAGTTCGACGAGCCGGTGCCCCTGAGCGAGGCGGCTCACCACCTCGCCCTCGAGAACCACCTGGGCCGGGCCGGCGAGGTCGATGACCATGGCGGCCGAGGAGGTCTCGATCACCGTGGCGGCGACATCGTCCAGGGTGCACGGGACCGGGCGTGCGCCGGGCTGCCAGGCCGACAGCGCGTCGAGGCCGGTGAAGACCGGGACGGCGGTGGCTCCGGCATCGGACTGAACCAGCACCGCCGCCATCTCGGCGTGACGGGTCGGGTCGGGACCGTCGCCGGCCTCATCACCGGAGGCAACCACGGGAAGCAGGAACCGCCCCGTGCACAGGCCCACGACCGCGCGCTGATAGGCCGTGGTGTCGTCGTAGGCGTGCGCAATCAGCGCCCTCAGCGCCGGATTGGGCTCCCCGCGGTCCCCGGCGAAGGTGGCATTGGGCTGTCCGAGTGTGGGCACACTGCCACGGTAGCGCCCACCGGGCGCCACGAAGCCATCGGCGAAGCTCAGGGGACTCCCCCAACCGGCCATGACACCGACACTGGTGGGGGGCACGGTCACCTAGAGTTGGTGCCATGGATCCCAATATCCTCCACCTCGCCGTCGCGGCCGGTCTCACCCTCGTGTTCGTGGTCATCACGGCTCTCATCTGGCGCCGCGCCCAGGTGAAGACGGTGTTCTGGTGGATCGGACTGTGCCTGGTGCCGATGGCGATCTATCTTGCCGGACTCGCCCCTGCTGTGGTCGGTGCCTACGAGACCCTGCGGTTCTGGTGGGGAACCCTCACCTTCACCCCGGTGATCTGGACCGGCCTCGCCCTCGGCGGAGTTGCCACGTTCCTGATGCTGGGCAGTCGGCTGATCCCGTCGGAGTCCTACGCCGACCGTCGCGCCGAGCGGAAAGAGGCGAAGGCCGCGAGCGCAGCGGCGGCGCCCGCCCCCAAAGCTGTCACCCCGAGTACCTCCCGGCAGGCCGTCCCACCGGCGAAAGCGGCGGCTGAGGAGGAGGATTTCGACGACATCGCCGAGATCCTGCGCAACCGCGGTATCAACTGACCCCCGTCCTGGCGGGCCCGGGAACTGGCGGAGGCTACTCGAACACCGGTCCGATCAGCACCCGCCAGGTCTGCTCTTCCACGACGCCGTCAGCTCCGCCGAAAATCTCCTGGGCGATGTCGACCTGCGCCCGGGTGAGCGGACCGTAGACACCGTCCACGGTCAGGCCCGGCAGCGCGCTCTGCACCGCCTTGACGTGCTCACCGACCTCGCCAGGACGTACCTCGATGATGAGTTCAGGCCAGTCGAGCTGGCCGACGGTGGTGCTCACATACTGCGCCCGCAGGCCCAACTGGAACTGGCGCACCGCCTCGCCGGTCAGGGGACCGTAGCTCCCGTCGGCAACGATGGTGGCACCGCGGTGGCGCAGCAGGTGCTGCACAATCGGGACACGCCGGTTGGTCGCCGTGGACTGACCGACCTTGACCAGCGGCCACGGGAAGCCGTCGGCGGTGCCGAAGGACCAGGTCTCCCGGCCGGCGATGCCGTCCTGGGTGAGTCCCCACACCTCCTGGTACTCCCTGACCCGACCCCGGGTCAACGGCCCATAGGCGCCGTCGACGGAGAGCTCAGGCATGTCAGGCATGAACATCAGGCCCAGGCTCTGCAGCCCGCGCACCGCATCCCCGGAGTCACCCAGTGACGTGACGATCACCAGGGCGGGCCAGGTCTCCGGGGTCACCATGCCAGTCGCCGCCTGGCCTCTGCTGGCCTGGAAGCTCGACACCGCTGCCGCGGTGACCGGTCCGTACACCCCGTCGGGAGCCAGCCCCTGGCCGTGGGCCCGCAGCAGATACTGGATGGCTCGCGCCCGGCGCCCGGTCTCGCCGGTGCTGATCGTGCTCCACGGTTCCACGTTCATGGTCTGCTCCTTCGCAGCGCTGGCCCGGCGCAACGCTTGTCGGTCATCTACAGGAGCGGCCGCGACCGCGCGTGATACATCGCCCACCAGAACCAGCGACAGCACCGCCCGAGGTGCCGACCGCGGTCATCGCACCGTCTCGTGGAGTGGCGAGGGTACGCAGACCTCAGCCACTCAGTCCTCGCGCTGGCTGGCCGCCAGCAACGACCGCAGCGCAGCGACATCCTCGTCGGCCAGGGGACCGTCGGAGCGCTGGATGCCGATCATCGGAAGGTCGGTGTCCCCCATCTCGACGAAGGGCCAGTGGTCCCCGGGTCGGTAGCGGATGGCATCGATCTCCTGCCAGGCGAACCTGTGGGCCTTGACCCCGTTGCGGAAGCGGACGCCGTGGGCGTCGGCCTTCACATATCCGACGGCGAGAACCCAGATGATGCCGAGCATGATCAGGATGAAAAACACCAGCGTGGCCAGCTGCAGGCCGGTGAACTGCACCCGGATCGCGGCCGGCAGGGCGAACCAGCCGAGCAGTGCGGCTCCGGGGAGCAGCACCGACCAGATGATCGCCTGGCGTCGCAGCAGCCGCGGATGGGCCGACAGGGTCGCGACCGGACCGGTCACAGTCGGCACGCGCGGATGTCGGTGACGAGGATCCCATCGGCACCGACGCCCCACAGCTGGTCCATCACCCGGTGCGCGTCCGCGGTCGGGATCATCGCGCGGACGGCGAACCATCCGTCCTGGGCGAGTGGGGACACCGTTGGGGAGTCGATGCCGGGGGTGAGAGCGGTCGCTGCCTCGAGGTTCTCGCTCGCGACGTTGTACTCCACCATCTTGTAGTTGCGGGCTGTCAGCACGCCGGTAAGACGCCGGAGCAGCTGATCGAGCCCGGCGGGTCGTTCCACCTCGCGCGGCTGAACCAGAATCGCCTCGCTGTGCAGAATCGGCTCGCCGAACATCTGCAGACCCGCACGCTTGAGCGTGCTTCCGGTCTCCACCACATCGGCGACGACATCGGCCACACCCAACCGGATCGCGGACTCGACAGCGCCGTCGAGTTTGATCAGGCGGGCCTCGATGGAGCGTTCGGCGAGCCAGGCGCCGAGGAGACCGGGATAGCTGGTCGCGATCCGTAGACCCTGCAGCCGTTCCGCCGTCCAGTCGGCCGCCTCAGGAGCGGCAAAGCGGAACTTCGTGCCCCCGAAGCCGAGAGCGAGCACCTCCTCGGCCTCGGCCGCCGAGTCGAGCAGCATGTCGCGTCCGGTGAAGCCGAGATCGAGGGTGCGCTCCCCCACGTACACCGCGATGTCGCGAGGACGCAGGTAGTAGAACTCGACATTGTTCTCGGCGTCGAGCAGCACCAGATCCTTCGCATCGGTCCGTTGCCGGTACCCGGCCTCGGTCAGCATGCGCGTGGTCGCCTCGGCCAGCGAACCCTTGTTCGGCAGCGCGATGCGCAGTGGTCGTTGTGTCATGGTGCCTTTCCCGCTCACAGAGCGCGGTACACGTCGTCAAGGGTCAGCCCCTTGGCCAGCATCAGCACCTGCAGGTGGTATAGCAGCTGACTGATCTCCTCGGCGCAGGCGTCGTCGGATTCGTACTCGGCGGCCATCCACACCTCGGCCGCCTCCTCGACGATCTTCTTACCGATGGCATGCACACCCGCGTCGAGCTCCCGGACCGTTCCGGATCCGTCAGGTCGCTCGGCTGCCTTGTCGGACAGCTCAACGAACAGTGCTTCGAAGGACTTCACAGACCACGAGTCTATCGGCACCACCACGGTCCGGGGGCAGCAGACACCGGAGCGCCTCTACGAACCGACCACGACCGAGCCGGGGGCGGCGAACCGTGGCGACCGCGCGAGGGATCCGGCGGCGACCGAGACCCGGCTGCGCCCCCGGTATGCGGCCATCTCCGGGGCGGCCCGGAGCGTCTACACTTCGCGGCTGTCACCGTCGCGGCCCGCGCGGCGTCTGCCGGAAGGGCCAGCCATGACACCACCCGCCAGCCTCGCGCACCGACTCCGGCCGCTCGGCGGCCGGGACCCCGAGGAGCCGCACCGGGCAGCGACCCCACTGGAACTGCTGTACGACCTCACCCTGGTGGTCGCCTTCGGCGTCGCGGGTAGCTCGCTGGCGCACGCCATCGCCGCCGACCACATCTGGCCGGGCATCGCCGCCTTCGCCTTCACGATGTTCGGCGCCGTCTGGGCCTGGCTCAACTACACCTGGTTCGCCTCCGCCTACGACACCGATGACTGGTTCGTCCGCCTCGCCGTGCTGGTCCAGATGGTCGGCGTACTCATCCTGGCCCTGGGGATCCCGGAGGTGTTCGACGGCTTCGAGCACGGCTGGGAGCTCACCAACGGGGTCCTCGTCGCCGGGTACGTCGTCATGCGTGTCCCCCTGATCGCCCTCTGGCTCCGGGTGGTGCGCGACGACCCCGCCGGTCGTGATGCGGCCCTCAAGCGGATCGGCATCATCACCGCTGCCCAGATCGGGTGGACCACGCTCGTCCTGGCCGATCTCCCCGGCCGGTGGGCCGTGGTGGCGCTGCTGGCGCTCTACGCTGCAGAGTTCGCCGCACCGGTGATCGGCAACCGGGGCGGCACCATGCCCTGGCATCCCCACCATCTCGCCGAGCGCTTCGGGTTGTTGACCATCATCGCTCTCGGCGAGGGGATCATAGGCACCTTCGCGACAATCCAGGCCCTCATCGCCGCGCAGGGCTGGAGTGTGGAGGCCGTCTCGGTGCTGTTCTCGGGCGTTGCGCTGACCTTCGGGTTGTGGTGGTTCTCCTTCGTCACCCCGATCGGTGAGGCCTTGGCGGCTCGCCGCCGCCGCATGCCGCTGTTCTCCTTCGGCCATATCGGGGTCTATCTGGCCATCGCCGCCATCGGTGCCGGTCTTCATGTCGCCGCCTACACCGTCGAGGGGTCCTCGGAGATCGGTACGGTGGGAACGATGTGGTCGGTTGTCATCCCGGTCGCGGTGTTCACCGCCATCATCTATGCCGCGTGGCCGGTGCTGATGGAAATGCGGACCACCGATCCGCTTCACCTGGTCCTCATCGGCATCACCGTGGTGGTGCTGGGCACCTCGGTCGCGTTGGCCTCCGCCGGGGTGAGCATCGCCTGGTGCCTGGCCGTCGCGGCGTTGTCCCCGTGGGTTACCGTCGTCGGTTTCGAACTCCTCGGGCACCGCCATCTCGCCGACCAGCTGCGGGATCTGCGCGCCAACCACCGGCCCTGACCCGGATTCCCCTACAGGAGCAGGTCAGCCCGATGCCGGCCACGGCAGCGCCGGCACCTCACCGACAGGCCCGGAGCGCTCCCCGGTCCCGGCTGGACTCGCCCAACCGCACCCGACCCGATGACGCCCCCTTGAGCGTCATCGGCCTCCGTTCACAGACTGATGCCGAGCAGGCCGTCCACCGTCGTCCGCAGCGTCACGAGGTCCTCCGCCGACGAACGCCCCTCGCCCGCGGCCCAAGTGTCGACCGCGGCCAGCGCCGTCGGCGCATCGAGATCATCACGCACCGCCGCCCGGAGCGCAGCGGCAGCCTCACCGGCACCGGCCGGGCCGACGGTCACCGCCTTCCGCCACGCCCCCAGGCGCCGGGTGGCAGCCGCCAGATCAGCATCGGTGTACTCCCAGTCGCTGCGGTAGTGGTGGGCGAGCAGGGCGAGCCTGATCGCCATCGGGTCGTGCCCGGCCTCCCGCAGCCGCGAGACCAGCACCAGGTTGCCGCGCGATTTGCTCATCTTCTCACCCTGATAGCCGACCATGCCGGCGTGGACGTAGGCGTCGGCCAACGGCTCACCGGTCGCGGCGCGCGCCTCGTCGGCGCACATCTCGTGGTGCGGGAACACCAGGTCCGAGCCGCCGCCCTGGACGTCGAATCCGGGCCCGAGGTGCTCCAGCGCGATCGCGGTGCATTCGATATGCCACCCCGGTCGGCCACGACCCAGCGAGGAATCCCAGGCGGGCTCGCCGGCGCGGGCCATCTGCCAGACCAGGCAGTCGAGCGGGTCCTGCTTGCCGGGCCGGTCGGGATCACCGCCGCGTTCGGCGAAAATCTCCCGCGCCGCTGCGATGTCCAGATCCGCCACCTGCGGGAACCCCTCAGCCCGGCTGGTCGAAAAGTACCAGTCGGGGTGTTCGGGGTCGTCGACCCGGTAGATGAGACCGGTTCCGCGCAGGCGCTCGATCAGGTCCACCACCAGCGGGATCGACTCCACCGCACCCACGTAGTGGTGCGGCGGAATGACCCGGAGCGCTTCCATGTCGGTACGGAACAGTTGGGTCTGGTCCTCGGCGAGGTCGGTCCAGGCGACACCGGTCGCAGTGGCGCGTTCGAGCAGCGGGTCGTCGACATCGGTGACGTTCTGGCAGTAGACAACCCGGCGGCCGGAATCGAGCCACACCCGGTGCAGCAGGTCGAAGGCGACATAGGTGTTCGCGTGGCCCAAGTGGGTGGCGTCATAGGGGGTGATGCCACACACGTACATCCGGGCCGGGTCGGCCGCGGTCGGTGGCCCGACCTCAACCAGCCGCCCCGTCGCGGTGTCGTGCACCCGCGGCCGGCGCTCGTCAGCGGGCTGGTCGGGCAGTTCGGGGCGGGACCATGCCTGCATCAGGCCTCCTGTCGTCGACGGTGCGGCTCGGTGGGCTGCCGCCCGGTCAGCCTACTGGGGCCAGCGGGCACCTCGGCCCGGTCACAGCGAACCCCGCGCGTCCTCACGAGCGCAGCTGCAGATCGCAGGCAGGAGCTCTCGTGGAGAGTCGCCGACTGACTCACCGCTCGCCCGCCGAGAGGCTCTCAAGTGGATAACACCCGCCCGTCAGGTAGCTCTGGCCCCCAGAGCTACCCGGCCCAGGTCCAGCATCATGGTGCCGGGCCTGCGGAACGGGTCCACGTCCACGAATCCCACCGACTCGTACAACCGTCGTGCCGGATTCCCTTCCTCGACGCTGAGGCTCACGGCTGCATCTCCCCGTCGGCGTGTGGCCTCCAGCGCGATCGAGAGCAGTTCGCGACCGAGACCGGCAGAGCGGAACTCTGCCCTCACGGACAACCTCAGCTCGCCCACACCGGGCGCGACGAAACCGTAGCCGGGATCGGTGGCGGGCAGGTACACCACCCAGACCGCACCGCCCCAGCCCGCAGCACCCGACGCGACGAAGCCGAAGTCTCCCCGCTCAGGCAACAGCTCGGTGTAGTGCGCAAACTCATGGGTGGCACGAACATCCTGAGGCGTGAACCGGGGATCCGCCCAGTTGATGTTGAGCAATGTCGCCTCAAGGAGCACCGTGCCAGCGTGTGGCTCGAGCGGGCGTAGGGCGAGACCGAATCGGCTGCTGGCCGTCAAGCTGACACCACCCACGATCCCTGATGATCCATCACGATGGATGCGGTGAGCCCCAGGCGGTCCAGGAACGCTCGGTCATGGGAGACGACCAGGAGCGCTCCCCGGTAGGCGTCCAGGGCATCGACGAGTTGCTCAACGCTGTCGAGGTCGAGGTTGTTGGTCGGCTCGTCCAGCACCAGCAACTCCGGCGGCGGGTCCGCGAACAGGATCCGTGCCAGCGCGACCCGGAACCGTTCGCCGCCTGACAGGCTTCCCACCGGTCGGTACACGGCATCCCCGCGCACCAGGAACCGAGCCAGCCGGGCCCGAAGCTCACCGTCGGTGACCTCGGGTGCGACCAGGCGGAGTGTGTCGAGCACCGTGAGATCATCGTCAAGCCCGTCGAGACGTTGCGGCAGGTAGCCGATCCGGTCGGTGACGGCCGCGGCCCGGGCACCTGCCACCCGCGTCGAACCGACGAGCTGTCCGATGAGCGTGGTCTTGCCGACGCCGTTGGCACCCTCCACGGCGATTCGCTCGGGGCCTTGGATCACGAGCTCACGCCCATCAGTGCCGGTCAGCACCGCCAACCGTCGACCGGGCGGGACGGCCGGATCGGGTAGATCGATGCGGATACGGTCTTCCTGACGCATACGACCAGTGGCCGCCTCGACCGCTTCCCGGGCTTCGACCACCGTGGCGTCGAGCACCCCCCGCCGAGAACCAGCCGCCTTCTCAGCGGAGTTGCGGCGATTGTTGATCGCAGCCTTGACGTACCGGCTGTCCACCACGTCCTTGCGTCCTTGGCGAACCCCATGGGCGATCTTCTGTTCGGCTTCGATCCGTCGCCGTTCCTTGGCTCTGAGGGCTTGCCGGGCGGTTCGGAGCGCCTGCTCGGCAGCGTCCTGTTCCCGCGCCAAGCTCTCCTTCCACACACTGAAGGGGCCGCCGACGGTGCTGAGCGAGCCAGCGCGGAGTTCTGCTGTGGCGTCGGTGAGCTCGAGGAGGTCGGGGTCATGACTGACGATGACCAGGGTTCCCTTCCACGCCCGTACGAGCGCGTACAGCCGTTCGCGCGCCTCGGCATCCAGGTTGTTCGTCGGCTCATCCAACAACGCGATGGGTGTGCGGCGGATGTCGATACCCACCACTGCGGCCAGTGTGGTCTCACCACCGGAGAGGGTACCGATCCGACGATCGAGGTCTGCCGGCAGGTGCGCCGCCGCAAGGCTCGCCGTCGCCCGGGCTTCGACGTCCCAGTCATCGCCGATGACATCGAAGAGTCCGGGGTCCACCGATCCCGACTCGACGGCGCGGATCGCGTCCATGACCGGCCCGATGCCGACAAGATCGGCAAGCCGGGCATCGACATCGAGGGTGAGATGTTGGGGCAGGTAGTCGACGGCAGCCGTCGCAGTGATCGTGCCGGCACTGGGCAGCAGGTCCCCTGCGATGAGGCGCAGCAGGGTCGACTTCCCAGCGCCGTTGCGGCCGACGAGGCCCGTCCGGCCGGTACTGATGCTCCCGGTGAGGTCGGTGATGACGGGTTCACCGTCGGGCCAGACGAACGACAGGTGGCTCAACGTGAGGGCAGGTGCGGCAGACATGTGGGTCTCCTTGATCGGTGGAACGCACCGACCCGATCCCTACCCGGGAAGGGGAGCCGACCAAGGCTCCGGCATGGTCAGTGCGCGGGGATTGAACTCCGACCCGTATCGC
The DNA here is from genome assembly GCA_047973315.1 of Propioniciclava sp. GTDB lineage: Bacteria > Actinomycetota > Actinomycetes > Propionibacteriales > Propionibacteriaceae > Propioniciclava. The sequence continues at coordinate 2,237 of JBKEBV010000087.1, read as the reverse complement.
CCATGCCTGTCCTCGCCTCGTCGTCCCCTGCCAACGCGGCACCTCCGCGGGGACGCACCCCATGGTGCCACAGCACCGCCGAAGGTGGGGATTGAACAGCTAGGCTGGACCGTCGGGGATCCGAACCCCGCGAGCGGAGGCAGCACACATGGTCGAATGGTGGCAATCGGTCCTTCTGGGCATCGTCGAGGGCGTCACGGAGTTCCTGCCGATCTCCTCCACCGGCCATCTGACGGTCGTCGAGAAGCTGATGGGACTGACCATCGATGACCCCAGCGTCACCGCCTACACCGCGATCATCCAGATCGGCGCGATGATCGCCTCGGTCATCTACTTCTGGTCCGATATCGTCCGCATCGTCCGCGGGTGGTTCGCCGGCCTCGCCCATGCCGACCAACGGGGCAGCGACTTCCACATGGGATGGGCTGTCATCACCGGATTCGCGGTCACCTCGGTTGTCGGACTCACCCTCCGCGATGTGGTGGAGGGCCCGCTGCGGAGCCTCTGGTTCGTCGTCGGCGGGCTCATCGCCTGGAGCATCGTCATGTTCGCCGGCGACCGGATCGGCCGCCAGTCGCGTGGTGAGAACTCGATCACCTGGAAGGACGGCCTGATCCTCGGCCTGTTCCAGTCGGTGGCCCTCATTCCGGGCATCAGCCGTTCGGGGGCGACCATCTCGGGTGCCCTGTTCATGGGCATCGACCGGGTCGCGGCAACCCGGATGAGCTTCTTCCTGGGGATTCCCACGCTGATCGCGGCTGGTCTGCTCCAGGCCGTCAGCGCCGCACCGGATATCGCCGCGCCCGGCGGGGTCGGGTGGACAGCCACGATCATCGGCATCGTGGTGTCCTTCGCCGTCGCCTACGCCTCGATCGCCTGGTTGCTCAAGTTCGTCGCCACCAACGACTTCACCGTCTTCGTCGTCTACCGCGTGCTGTTCGCGGTGGTGGTGGCTGCCCTGCTGCTGGCCGGGCTCGTCACGCCGGTCTGACCCCGACGCCACCGATAGGGTGAACGCCATGGAGCGGCGCAGTGTCGGGGCGAGCGGACTGACCGTCTCGCGCGCCGGCCTCGGCACGATGACCTGGGGACGCGACACCACCCATGAGGAGGCCCGGGCGCTGCTGCTCTCCTTCGTCGAGGCGGGCGGCGACCTCGTCGACACCGCTCCGGCCTACGCCCGCGGTGAGGCTGAGCGGATCCTCGGGCTGCTGATGCGTACCGAGGTCGACCGCGACGACATTGTCATCGCCACCAAGGCAGGTTTCACCTTCCGGGACGGTCGCCGCGTCATCGACACCTCCAAGCGCGCACTCCTGGACGACCTGCATGACTCGCTGCGGCGACTCCGCACCGACCACATCGATCTGTGGCAGGTGCACGCCTGGGGGCCCGCCCCGCTGGAGGAGACGCTGGCAGCTCTCGACCACGCCGTCAGCACCGGAGTGGTGCGCTACGCCGGGGTGTCCAACTTCGTGGGGTGGCAGACCGCCTCTGCCGCCACCTGGCAGGAGGCCTTCCCCGGCCGAGCGCCGGTCGTCAGCGCCCAGGTGGAATACTCGCTGCTCGCCCGGCGCGCCGAGGTGGAGATCCTGCCCGCCGTCCGACATTTCGAGATGGGCTTCTTCCCCTGGTCGCCCATGGGCCGGGGGGTGCTGACCGGCAAGTACCGAACGGGGATCCCCCGGAACTCCCGCGGCGCCACCGACCATTTCGGCTGGTACGTCGAGCCCTACCTCGACCACCGGTCCCGGGCCGTCGTCGAGGCGGTGGCACGGGCTGCCGAGGGTCTGGGCATCACGCCGCTCCAGGTGGCGTGGCTGTGGGTCCGCGACGCACCCGGTGTCAGCGCACCGCTGCTCGGTGCTCGGACCGTCGAGCAGCTCGCGCCCTACCTCGCCGCCGAGTCGATGACCCTCCCGGCGCCGATCGCCTCCGCCCTCGATGACATCTCCGGCGGTCCCAACGAGGCCCGCGATCCCACCCCCTCCTGAGGGGAGGGGCCGGTTTCGACAGGCCCTGACTCGCGCGCTATAGTTGCGGGGCTGTCGGGGATCCGGCACACACACCCGGTCCGGGTGGCGGAATTGGTAGACGCGCTAGCTTGAGGTGCTAGTGCCCCTGAAGGGGCGTGGAGGTTCAAGTCCTCTCTCGGACACTCTCGGAGCACGGCTCTGACCAGGTGAATGGTCAGAGCCGTTGTCGCGTCAGGGGTCTCGCAGGCGTGCCACGCCGCG
>JBKEBV010000045.1:0-13561 GCA_047973315.1 Propioniciclava sp. | reverse complement strand
CGGCTGCGTCCACGGGCCCGACGGCGGGACGCCAGCGCCGTCGCCCCACCACCGTTCGAGGCCGACGGTCGTAACCCTGCCTACGTGACCTGGCTGGTCGACCAGTCGATGCTGGGTGATGCCAAGACCTTGGCGCGCCAATTGGCCGGGAGTTCGGCCATGTGGACCAACCCCTATGCCAAGCCCGATCCGCGGGCCGCCGTGGACAAGACCCAGGTCTGGTTCACCGCCTATCCGCTGTCCTTCGTCACCAGACGTGGCCAGTCCTTCCTCGGGGCTCTGGGCGACACCGAACTGTGGGACGTGTTCACCTCGGTCGGGATCGATGGCATCCACACCGGTCCGGTGAAGCTGGCCGGAGGTGTCTCGGGCTGGGACTCGACGCCCAGCGTCGACGGACACTTCGACCGGATCGGCATGGGCATCGACGCCCTCTTCGGTACCGAGGCCGAGTTCCGCGCGATGTGCGCCGCAGCGGACCACCACGGTGGAACGATCATCGACGACATCGTGCCTGGACACACCGGTAAAGGGGCCGACTTCCGGTTGGCGGAGCTCAACTACCGCGACTATCCGGGCATTTATCACATGATCGATATCCCCGAGGAGGCCTGGGGCCTGCTGCCGGAGGTCCCCGAGGGAAAGGACTCGGTGAACCTGTCGCCCGAGGCCGAGCATGCCCTGGCCGAGGCCGGGTACATCATCGGGGCGCTCCAGCGCGTCATCTTCTACGAGCCGGGCGTCAAGGAGACCAACTGGTCGGTCACGCGGGTGGTGCACGACACCACCGGCCAGCCCCGCCGCTGGGTGTACCTGCACTACTTCAAGGAGGGACAGCCGTCGGTCAATTGGCTCGACCCGACCTTCGCCGGGATGCGCCTGGTCATGGGCGATGCCCTCCATTCGCTGCTCGACCTGGGCTCGGGCGGTCTGCGTCTGGATGCCAACGGCTTCCTCGGGGTGGAGAAGTCGGTCGAGGCTGAGCCGGCCTGGTCAGAGGGCCATCCGCTGTCACAGGCGGCCAACCAACTGATCGGTTCCATGGTCCGCAAGGTGGGCGGTTTCACCTTCCAGGAGCTCAATCTCACCGTCGACGATATCGTCGAGACCGGGGCGGTCGGACCTGACCTCAGCTACGACTTCATCACCCGGCCCGCCGCCCAGCACGCGGTCGCCACCGGCGACACCGAGTTTCTCAGGTTGATGCTCAATGAGGCGATCAGCGCGGGCATCGATCAGGCGTCCCTGGTCCACGCCCTGCAGAACCACGACGAGCTCACCTACGAACTGGTCCATTTCGAGACCCGTCATGCCGCAGACACCTACACCTATGCGGGCCGGGCGTGGACCGGACGCGAGCTCGCGGCCGAGATCCGCACCTCACTGCAGGACCGGCTGACCGGCGAAGCCGCCGGATACAATGCGGTTTTCACCCAGAACGGCATCGCCTGCACCACGGCGTCGGTCATCACCGCCTCGCTCGGGATCACCGACCTGAACTCCCTCACCGAGGTCGACGTGGCCCGCGTCCGCGATGTTCACCTGCTGCTGAGCATGTACAACGCCTTCCAGCCCGGGGTCTTCGCGTTGTCGGGCTGGGATCTGGTGGGTGCCCTGCCTCTGGAGCGCTCCGCGGTCAAGGGGCTCATCGCCTCCGGCGACACCCGTTGGATCGAGCGAGGGGCCTATGATCTGCTGGGCCGGGTGGCCGCCGACGAGGCGGGTGCGATGGCCATGCCGCTCGCTCGGGCGCTCTACGGCCCGCTGCCCGACCAGATCGCCGATCCGTCCTCGTTCGCGTCCCGGTTGTCGAAGATCCTCAGTGTCCGTAAACGGCACGGGTTGGCGACGGGTCGCCTCGTGGCGGTTCCCGAGGTCTCCCACCGCTCGCTGCTGGTGCTGGTGAACGAGCTGGCGATCGGTGCACCGCAGATCACCGTGTTGAACTTTTCCGGCGAGAAATTGACCGCCCGCGTCCAGTCAGAAGCAATCCGCCCGGGCCGCGTGGTCGACCTCACCACGCGCCGTAAGGTGGATGTCGTCGACGACCTCGGCGGGTTCACCGTCACCTTGCCGCCGTACGGCGGCGTCGCCCTGATTATCAAAGAAGACCGCATCAAGGAGGGCTGAGGCCTGTTCCCCGAGCCGTCTGTCGCTCTGGCGCTGGCCGCTGGCGTCGTGCTGGTCGGCGCCGTCGTCCAAGGTGGTGTCGGGTTCGGGCTCGGGATGATCGCAAGCCCGTTCCTGGTGTGGCTCTATCCCGATCAGATGCCGGGCGCCATGATCATGCTCGGCGGGACCACCGCGCTGACCGTGCTGGTGGTCGACTGGCGATCGCTGGATCTGACGGGACTCGGCTGGGCGCTGCTCGGACGCCTGCCCGGGGTGGCTCTGGGTGCCTGGTTGGTGGTCAGGGTTCCGCTCGCCCTGACCGGCGTCCTGGTGGGGTTGGCTGTCCTGGCTGCGGTGGCGCTGCAGTGGTCGGGGCGGACGATTCACCAGACCCCGGGGACGCTCGTCGGTGCCGGTTTCGTGTCCGGGACCTCGGGGACGGTCTCGGGGATCGGTGGTCCGCCGCTGGCCATGGTGTACGCAGGTCAGGCCGGTCCGGTTGTTCGGGCAACCCTGGCCGCCTACTTCATCGTCGGCACCGCCACCTCACTGGCCGCACTCGGCGTGGTGGGTCGGCTCAGCTGGGACCAGTTCGGGCTGGCCGTTGTCCTCGTCCCGGCGCTCATCCTGGGCAATCTGCTCGCGCTGCCGCTGGCGCGCCTCCTCGATTCGGGCCATACCCGCCGGTCCATCCTGCTCCTGGCCGGCCTGGCCGGTGCGCTGCTGGTCGTGACCAGCCTCCACTGACCAGATCGGGCGACCGTGGGTGAGGGGCCCGGCCGCGGTAGGCCTGGGCCCAACCCACCCGCAGGGCGGTCCTGTCCAGATCTCCGGGGTCCGATGAGGGGGTGGGAGGCGACTCATACTCCGGCGGAGTCGAAGGCTTCGACCGCGAGCGCACGGCCGAGGTCAATCAGTTCGGAGGCCCGGTCGAATTCCAGGACATGGCAGGCGTCCATCGGGACGCGGATCATCACCTCGGGTGCGCTCATGGCCGTGCGGGCGATCTCGATCTGGCCCTGCATGATGTCGAGGGCGCGCATGCCCATGTCGGGCAGGGTCACCCCGGCGGTGGAATGGAGATCCTCGAACAGATCGGGGGGCTCAGCGGGAGCCGTCTCTCGGTCGAGGGCCTGCCGGAGGCGGCGCCCGATCCAGGTCTCGGCGAAAGACGCCTCCAACCGTTCGCTGAGGGAGTCGGCGTCGTCGTCACTGGTGGTGTCCTCGGAGGACTCGTCGACGTGGGAGCGCCGCAGCAGCGGTGAGGAACGGCCGAACAACGACACCCCCACGCACAGGTCGGCCTCGACATCGCGGGTCGGCCCGGTGGGCAGTGGGTTCAGCACGCCGCCGTCGACGAGCAACCGCTCGCCGCTCGTGACCGGGGTGAAGACCGCCGGGATCGCGATGGAGGCACGGATCGCCTTGATCAGGGGCCCGGTGCGGAACCACACCTCGCGAGAGGCGTTGATATCGGTGGCGACCGCGACATAGGGGATCGGCAGATCCTCGATCCGCACATCTGAGGTGAACTCGGCCAGCTTCTCCATGGCCCGGCGCAGCCGGATCAGCCCGGGCGCCCGCAGCGTCACGTCGGTCATCCGCCGCACGTCGGCCGGTCGCAGGGAGACGGCGTAGTCGGCCACCTCCTCCAGGACGCCGGCCGCGTAAACACCTCCGATGAGCGCACCCATCGACGTGCCCGAGACCATCACCACCTCGTGGCCCCGCCGCTCAAGCTCCCTGATGACGCCGATGTGCGCCCAGCCGCGGGCCCCGCCCGATCCCAGCACCAGTGCGATCCTCATGGAAGGAAGTAAACACGTAACGGCGTCCCTGGTTGGGGACTCTTCGGCGGAAGTCCGGACAGAGCCGGGAGACCTGGCCCACAATGAAGGTATGCCCACCCTGACTGCTGCCGTGATCGTGGTATCGAGCGAGGTCGCCGCCGGCCTCCGGGAGGATCGGACAGGACCGGTCGCGGTCGACGTGCTGGCAGCCCACGAAGTCCGTGCCGCCCTCCAGGTCACCGGCGACGATCCCACTGCCATCGCCGAGGCCGTCCGGGGCGCGGTCGTGGCCGGGCACCGCGTCGTGGTGACGGTCGGCGGGACCGGCATCGGACCGACCGATGTCACTCCGGCCGCGGTCGCCGGGCTGCTCACCTACGAGATCCCCGGCATTGCCGAGGAGATCCGCCGCCGTGGGGTGTCCACCACGGCGATCTCGCTGGTGTCCCGGGGTGTGGCGGGCGTGATGGTCCAGCCCGGTCGACGGTCGACGTTCGTGGTCACGGTTCCTGGATCCCGGGGCGGCGTCCGGGACGCCGTCGGCGTGGTCGGCCCGCTGCTGCGCTACATCATCAAGCAACTCGACGGCGACCGTCACTGAGATCGGTACCCGGCCACCCGCGGTGCGCTCCCGACTCCGCGCTACCGTGGCCGGTGCCGTGCCCGCGACCATCGAACTCGCCGGCCGGCACGGCATCACCCATCGGCGTCACCTCCTTGCCCCCTGGTGGGAGCTGGGCGATGAAGCGGTCGGCGAGAGGTCAGCTCTTGCGGGGCGCCTTCGGGCGGGCATACCGCCACCAGGTGATGGCCACGCACATCACGGCCCAGGCGACCCCGATGGCGTAGAACATCGTCGGTGACATCAGCGTGAGCCCGACGCCGAACAGGAACGGCCCGAAGGCAGCGATCGCACTGGTCCACCCGATGACCCCGCCGGCCTGACGCCGTTCGAAGATCATCGGCATCTGCTTGAACGTCGAGGCATTGCCGATCCCGGCGAACAGGAAGATCGCCAGCATGCCCCACAGGAACTGGGTGAAGCCCGCCGACAGCGCCTCCGCCGAGGAGGTGTCGGGGGTGAGTGCGGGGATCGTGAACGCGATCGAGGCGATGAGACCCAACCCGGAGATGAGTGTCCAGACCGCACCGCCCATCCGGTCGGTGAGGGGCGAGAACAGCACGCGGGCGCCGGCACCGATGAGCGGACCGAGGAAGACGTAGGCCGCCGGGTCGGGGACCGCATAGCCGCTCACCAGGATCTGCGCAGTCTCCCCGGTTCCTTGAACGATCGCCTCATTGCCCGAGCCGTACAGATTGATCATCAGCAGGCCGAACTGGGCGGCGAGTCCGGAGAACGTGCCGAAGGTCATGATGTAGAGCAGGGTCATCAGCCAGGTGTCGGTATTGCCGAAGATGTCGAACTGCTGACGGATGTTCGCTCGTACCGGAACCGACTTCAGGTACTGCCAGGCGATCCAGGCGCCGATGAGGATGAAGGGCAACCACACATAGGAGGCGGCCTGGTACCAGACGGTCCGCGACGCCTGTCCGGGAATCTCCATCTCCTGGCTGATGCCCATCCACCAGAACATGCCCAGGCCGATCAGCCACGGCGTGGTGAGCTGCACCAGCGAGACGCCGAAGTTGCCGATGCCCGCCTGGAGACCCAGCGCGGTGCCCTGGAGGCGCTTGGGGAAGAAGTAGGAGGTGGAGGGCATGAACCCGGAGAACGCGCCGCCGCCGATGCCGGCGAGGAAGGCCAGCACCATCAGTTCCCAGTAGGGCGCGTCGGGAACCATGGTCCGCACGCCCCAGCCCAGCACGGGGAAGAACAGCAGCAGAGTGGTGGCTGCCACCATCTTGCGGGTTCCCATGATGGGCGGGAGCACCATCCAGATCAGCCGCATCAGTCCGCCGGAGAGGCCCGGCGTCGCCGCGAGCCAGTACAGCTGGGCCGTGGTGAAGTCATAGCCGATCGCGTTGAGCTTCGGGATGATCGCACTGGGCAGGAACCAAGCGACGAAGCAGAGCGTCAGCGCGTAGGTGGTGACCCACAGAGTCCGCCAGGCGAGCTTGGGGTTCCAGGTCTTCTCGTTCTCCGGATCCCATGAGGTCAGCCATTCTGATCCTCGGCGGGTGGTTTCGGTCTCGCTCATGGCTCAGCCCTCCTGAGGGGTCGGGGATCCGGTGGATGCCGTGGCTGAGGCCTGGCCCACGCTCACATGCCCGGTGTCGAAGTGGTCGGAGATGTCGGGGGAACGCGCGTCGAGCATCCGCACCACGGTGAGGTGCATCCACAGCGCGCAGACTGCCGTCAGGCAGAAGATGACGAAGAAGGTGGAGGTGGGGAATCCGCTCCATTCCTTGGTGTAGGCGAACAGCGGGGGGAGGAAGAACCCGCCCAGGCCGCCGAGCATGCCGACCAGTCCGCCGACCGAGCCGACGTTGTCGGGGAAGTACTCCGGAATGTGCTTGTAGACCGCGGCCTTGCCGATGCCCATCGCGCAGCCGAGCAGGAACACCAGCGCCGCGAACCAGAACAGCGAAATGGTGTAGGGCAGGTGTTCGGACTGGGAGCCGTCGGCGGCGACGACCACGATGAAGCCGTTGGGCATCATCAGGATGCCGGAGGAGGCGAGCATGACCCCGAAGGTGAGGTACATCATCCGGCGGGCGCCCACCTTGTCCGAAAGCCATCCCCCCACCGGGCGCAGCAGGCTGGCCGGAAAGATGAAGGTGGCGGTCAGCAGCGCGGCGGTGCCGAGGGTGACCCCGAAATTGTCGACGTAGTACTTCGGCAGCCAGGCCGACAGGGCGACATAGGCGCCGAACACCGCCACGTAGTACAGGCCGAACCGCCACACGCGCAGGTGGCGCAACGGGGCGAGCATCTCGCCGAGCGGCTTCGACTTGCCCGTCATCCGGTCGTGCCGCGGCACGATGAGCCAGGTGGCGACGGCAAGCGCCACCAGCAGCACGGTGTAGATGACCGGGACCAGCCGCCAGCCGCCCTGGACGCCGAAGGCGAACGTCATTCCCGCCGTGCCGGCGATGATGGGCGGGCCGATGAACTTCGTCACCGAGGCGCCGACATTGCCCGCGCCGAAGACCCCCAACGCGAAGCCCTGCCGGTCCCGGGCGAACCAGGCGGCGTTCCAGGCGATCCCGACACTGAACAGGTTGCCGGCGAAGCCCACCAGGAAGGCCAGGACGAGCAGCACCGGATAGCTGTCCACCTGGGCCACGAACCAGCACGGCACGGCGGTGGCGATGAGCATGAAAATGGTGACCCGACGGCCACCGATCCGGTCGGTGATCATGCCGGCCGGCAGCCGCCACAGCGAACCGTTCAGCACGGCCACCGCGGAGATCCAGCTGAGTTGGACATCGGTGAGGCCGAGTTCCTCCTGGATCTTGATCCCGAGGATGCCGAACATCAGCCACACAGCGAACATCACGGTGAAGTCGATGGTCGACATGGTCAGGACGCGGTTCGCGCCCGGACCGGTGTCGTGGATCGGCGCGACGATCACGTCGGTCGACCGCGTGCGCCGCGACCGTTCTCCAGCGGGTGCGGTCATCGGCGACGTCCTCCTCGATCACGGTCAGTGGTGCCCACCGGCGCCCAGCCGCGTCCGTCGGTCTGGGGGGTCCGTCGCGACTTCTCAGTGCCGCGACTTCGGTAGACGATGTAGGGGCGGAACATGTAGTGCAGCGGCACCGTGAAGGCGTGTACCAGCCGGGTGAACGGCAGGATCATGAACAGGCCGAGTCCGGCGATGACGTGCACCTTGAACTGCCAGGTGGCCGCGGTCATCGCCTCGATGTTCGGCTGGAACACGATCAGCGAGCGGAACCAGACCGATACCGTCTCCCGGTAATTGTGGTGCCCGCCGTCCGGGGTGTCGCCCCCGGTGATGGTGGCGACAAGCCCCAGGATGATCGCCCCGACGAGGAAGAGATACATGATCTTGTCATTCCATGTGGTGGCCATGAACACCGGACCGGTGGTGCGGCGGCGGTAGATGAGCATGCCGATCCCCACCAGGGTGGCAAGGCCGGCGAGTCCGCCGATGTAGAGCGCGACGGCGTGGTAGGTGTCCTGGCTGATGACCACGTCGGTCCACGCCTTCGGGATCAGGAGTCCCATCAGGTGTCCGGCGAGGACCCCGAACAGGGCGAAATGGAACAGCGGTGAGGCGATGCGCAGCAGCCGCGACTCGTACAACTGGGAGGACCGGGTCGTCCACCCGAACTGGTCGTAGCGGTAACGCCACACGAGGCCGCCGATGAGCACAGCGACGGTGAGGTAGGGCAGCACACCCCAGGCCAGGACGTTCATGTCAACTCCTCTGGGGTTCGGGCAGGCCGATGAAGGTCGGCTCGAGGCCGACGGTCTCGGTCGGCATGGCGGCGCGCGCCATCGTCTGGATCTCGTTGCGGTCAGCGGGACGTCGACCGCCGATGGTGCGGCAGACGGCCTCGATGACGTCGGCGTGGGGAAGATCATCCTCGGCGCAGCCGAGCCGGAGCAGTTCGACGCTGGCCCGGTAGCGGGTGAGCAGTGCGCGGCCCCGCTCGGGGTCGGCGACGGCGAACTCGCACACCATGGGCAGATAGTCGACGAGTTCACCACCGGTGTCGACGACCAGTCCGGAGTCGCGGTACATCTGCTTGATGCTGGCCAGGACCTCGCCGCGGCGCCGGGTGTCGCCGTCGGTCCAGTAGGTGAGGTGGAGGGCGTGCCGGCGGGACAGATCGAACTCGGTCACGTGGAAGGACTGCGCCGCCATCAGCGGGAGCCCGCGCAGATGAGCCAGGACCGGTGCGAACAGGTCGGCCGCCCAGGTGGGAGCCAGCGCCTCCTCAATGACGTCGAGACGGGCGGTCAGCTCAGCGTCGGGGTAGGCCAGAACCTGGGCGGCGCCCGCCCAGACCAGGGCTGCGGTCCCGGGGTCGGGTTGGTGTCTCATGCGTGCCCGGTCTCGGCGCGGGCCTGCTCGGCGGTGGCCGCCTCGCGGCGCAGCTTGGCGGCGTTGAAGATCTCTACCGCCACCGGCTGGGGGCGCCCGGAGGCCTCACCGAGGGGTCCGGACTCGAACATGCCGGGGCCGTCGTCGAAGTCGAGCGAGCAGCCCATCTCCTCCAGCTGGTGCGCCTGCTCGGTGTGGGCGGCGGGGATCACATACCGTTCGGAGTACTTCGCGATCGCCAGCAGCCGGTACATCTTCTCGATCTCCTCGCCGGTCATTCCCACGGCCGCGGCGAGCTCCTCGTCGCGACCGAGGTCGAGGGTGACCCCGCGCATGTACGCGCGCATCGCGGCCAGCCGCTGCAGCACTCCCACGACGCTGTCGGTGTCACCGGCGGTGAACAGTTCGGCCAAGTACTCCACCGGAATCCTGAGCTCATCGATGGCTCCGAACAGGTTGTTGGCCTGTTCGCCGTCGTGACCCTGGTCCTTCAGCAGGTCGACGATCGGGGACAGGGGCGGGATGTACCACACCATCGGCATGGTGCGGTACTCCGGGTGCAGCGGGAGCGCGACCCGGTACTCCTTGATCAGGGAGTAGATCGGGGAACGCCGCGCGGCGTCCAACCAGTCCTCGGGGATACCGGACCGACGGGCCTCCTCGGCGACAGCCGGATCGTTCGGGTCGAGGATCAGATCCATCTGAGCAGCGTGGAGATCCTTCTCATCGGCGACCGAGGCGGCCGCGGTGACCGCGTCGGCGTCGTAGAGGATGATGCCGATGTAGCGCAGCCGGCCCACGCAGGTCTCCGAACAGACGGTCGGCATCCCCACCTCGAGCCGCGGGTAGCAGAACGTGCACTTCTCCGCCTTGCCGCTGCGGTGGTTGAAATAGATCTTCTTGTACGGGCAACCGGTGATGCACTGGCGCCAGCCGCGGCAACGGTCCTGGTCGACCAGGACGATGCCGTCCTCAGACCGCTTGTAGATCGCCCCCGAGGGGCAGGACGCCATGCAGGAGGGATTGAGGCAGTGCTCACAGATGCGCGGCAGGAAGAACAGGAAGCTCTGCTCGTATTCAAGCTTGATCTTCTGGTTGGCCTCCTCGCGGAGCTTCTCCAGGACCGGGTCCTCGGCCGCGGTCCGGGCGCTGCCGCCGAGGGCGTCGTCCCAGTTCGCCGACCAGGTGATGGCGGTGTCCTCACCGGTGATCAGCGACTTGGGGCGCGCCACCGGGAAGTCCTCGCCCAGCGGTGCGGCGATGAGCGCGTCGTAGTCGTAGGTCCACGGCTCGTAGTAGTCGTCGAGTTCCGGCTGGACCGGCGAGGCGAAGATGCTCAGCAGCTTCTTGAACCGCCCGCCGGCCTTGAGCTTGAGCCGACCCGACGCAGTCCGCTCCCAGCCACCACGCCACCGGGCCTGATCCTCATAGCGGCGTGGATAGCCGAGACCCGGGCGGGTCTCGACGTTGTTGAACCAGACGTACTCGGTGCCGGCGCGGTTGGTCCACGCCTGCTTGCAGGTGACCGAGCAGGTGTGGCACCCGATGCACTTGTCGAGGTTCATCACCATCCCGACCTGGGCCATGATGCGCATCAGTACTGGACCTCCTGGGAGCGGCGGCGGACGGTGGAGACGATGTCGCGCTGGACACCGGTCGGGCCGAGGTAGTTGAAGGCGTAGGACTGGTGGGCGTAGCCACCGATGAGGTGGGTGGGTTTCAACAGGATGCGGGTGACGGACTTGTGGATGCCCCCCCGGCGTCCGGTCGCCTCGGACTTGGGAACGTCGATGGTGCGCTCCTGGGCGTGCTGGACGAAACACACCCCGTCGGGGAGCTTGGAGCTCACCACCGCCCGGGCGACGAAGACCCCGTTGGCATTGGTCAGCTCGATCCAGTCGTTGTCGCCCACACCGATCGAGGCGGCATCGGCCACGGACAACCATGCCTGGGGGCCGCCCCGGCCGAGGGACAACATGAACAGGTTGTCCTGGTACTCGGAGTGGATCGACCACTTGTTGTGGACGGTGAGATAGCGCAGCACGATCTCCTTCTCGCCCCGGGGGCCCAGCTCCGGTTCCCCGAAGGAACGGCCCATGTGGAGCGGCGGCCGGAAGATCGGCATCTGCTCACCGGCGTCGATCATCCAGTCGTGGTCGAGGAAGAAGTGCATCCGTCCACTCAGCGTGTGCCAAGGCTTGAGGCGCTCGGTGTTGATGGTGAAGGCGGCGTAGCGGCGGCCGCCGGTCTCCGATCCCGACCATTCCGGCGAGGTGATCACCGGCTGGGGTGCGGCCTGGGTCTGGGCGAAGGTGATGATCTTCTCCTCCGACCCCTCGGACAGATCGGCGAGTCGGCGCCCGGTCTTCGCCTCCAGGTCACGGAAACCGTGGGTGGCGAGTTCGCCGTTCGTGGTTCCCGAGCAGGTGAGGATCGCCTCGGCGAGGCGCGCATCGGTGTCGATGGCGGGACGCCCGGCGCCGGCTCCGGTGGGCATCACCCCGTGGAGTTGCGCCAGCCGCTCGACCGGTCTGGTCATGTCGTAGGTGATGTTCTTCACGGTGAAGCCGAGGCGGTCGGCCAGCGGGCCGACGGTGGCGAGCTTGTCGGCGATAGCGGTGTAGTCGCGCTCGACCACCATCAGCGCCGGGGCGTTCTGACCCGGCACGCAGGGGACATCGGTCCCGCGCCAGTCGGGGACGTGCCCGCCCGGTTGGGCGATCTGGCCGGGGGTGTCATGCTGCAGCGGAACCGCGACGATGTCGGACCGGGTGCCGAGGTGATCCTCGGCCAGCGTTGCGATAGCGCGGGCGAGACCGTGGAAGAGGTCGAAGTCGGTCCTGGTTTCCCACGGTGGGTCGATCGCCGGGCTGAACGCATGCACGAACGGGTGCATGTCGGTCGAGCTGATGTCGTGCTTCTCATACCAGGTGGCAGCCGGGAACACGATGTCGGACAGCAGCGTTGTCGAGGTCATCCGGAAGTCGGCCGACATCAGCAGGTCAACCTTGCCCTCGGGCGCCTCCTCCCGGAACCGGACGACCTCGGGGTGACGGTCGGCGCCGTACTGGTTGGGCATCAGGTTGTGGTGGGTGCCCAGCAGGTGCTTGAGGAAGTACTCGTTGCCCTTGGCCGAGGATCCCATCAGGTTGGAGCGCCACACGATCATGGTGCGCGGCCAGTTCTGCGGCGCATCGACATCCTCCAGCGCGGTGGTGAGGGTGCCGGCCTTCAGTTGGGCGGCGATCCAGGCCTGGGGCGTCTCGGCCTCTCCTGCGGCCACCGCGGCCAGCGCGTCATCGGCCAGATCGAGTGGGTTCCGGTCGAACTGGGGGTAGAACGGCATCCATCCGATCCGGTGACTCAAGGCCATGGCGTCGGCGGTGTGCACGCCGTCCAGATGCCCGGTGGACAATGGCGAGGTGATCCGGTCGGCGGAGTAGCCGTCGGTGCGCCACTGGTCGGTGTGCATGTACCAGTAGCCGGTGCCGATCATCGTCCGCGGCGGGCGGGACCAGTCGAGCGCGTTGGCCAGATTGAACCACCCTGTCATCGGGCGGCACTTCTCCTGCCCGACGTAATGGGCCCAGCCGCCCCCGTTGCGACCGATGCAGCCGGTAAGCATGAGCAACGCCATGATCGCCCGGTAGGTGACATCGGCATGGAACCAGTGACAGATTCCGGCACCGATGAGGATCATGGTGCGGCCCTCGGAGATCTCGGAGTTGTGGGCGAATTCGCGGGCGATCCGGGTGCAGGCGTCGGCCGGGACCGAGGTGATCGCCTCCTGCCAAGCGGGGGTGTAGGGGGTGTCGGCGTCGTCGTAGCCGCTCGGCCAGGTGCCGGGCAGCCCGTCGCGCTGGACGCCGTACTGGGCGAGCATCAGGTCGTGGACGGTGGTCACCAGGGCGCCACCGATGCGACGCGCGGGAACGCCGCGGCGGAGGATCGAGCCCTCGCCCCGGGGGTCCTCGAAGCAGGGCAACGCGATTTCCACTGCTTCGTAGCCGTTGGTCTCGGCCAAGGACAGTGCTGGATCGAGATCGCCCAGATCGAGGTTCCACTGGCCGGCGCCGTCCTCGTGGTAGCGGTAGCCCATCGAACCGCGGGGCACGGCCGGCCTACCGGTGGCCTTGTCCCACAGCACCGTCTTGAAGGCGGCATCGCCCGTGGGCGCCGGGATCCCCTGCTCGGCGGCGAGAACGTCGGCGGTGAGGAACTTCGCCGCGGTCAGGCCGTGACCGTCCGGGTGCTCGACCAGGGTGACCAGCATGGTGGCGTCGGTGTACTGGGTGACGTAGTCGCGGAAGAAGCCGACCGTCTTGTCGACATAGGTCTCCTTGAGGATCACGTGTCCCATCGCCATCGCCAGGGCTCCGTCGGTCCCGGCCTGGGCGGGCAGCCAGGTGTCGGCGAACTTGACGTTGTCGGCGTAGTCGGGCGCGACGGTGACCACCTTGGTCCCGCGGTAGCGGACCTCGGCCATCCAGTGGGCGTCCGGGGTTCGGGTCACCGGGATGTTCGAGCCCCACATCATCAGGTAGGTCGCATCCCACCAGTCACCCGACTCGGGCACATCGGTCTGGTCGCCGAAGACCTGCGGGCTCGCGACCGGAAGGTCGGCGTACCAGTCGTAGAAGGAGGTCATCGCGCCACCGATGAGGTGGTTGAAGCGCGTCCCTA
>JBKEBV010000034.1:0-27302 GCA_047973315.1 Propioniciclava sp. | reverse complement strand
GGACTGGTGGAGACGATGGCTGACACCGCCACGGTGGTGCCCTATTACGATCTGAGCTTCCAGCACGCGGCACCGAAGGTGTTGCGGCGGATGCGTCGCTTCGGTGATCCGGAGGCGTTCCTCGGTCTGTTGGGGCGGATCAGGTCCCGGACGCCTCACGCCGGGATTCGCAGCAATGTGATCGTCGGGTTCCCCGGTGAGACCGAGGCCGATGTCGACCTGTTGGCCGGGTTCCTCGAGCAGGCGCGGCTGGACGCCGTCGGCGTGTTCGCCTATTCCGATGAGGAGGGGACCGAGGCTTACGGCCTGCCCGACCACGTCGCCCCCGAGGTGGTGGCCGAGCGGATGGATCGGATCGTGACTCTCACCCAGAACCTGATGGAGCAACGGGCCGATGAACGCATCGGGGAACGGGTCCGGGTCCTGGTGGAGAGCGTCGAGGACGGTGTCGCCACCGGAAGGGCGGCACACCAGGGGCCCGATGTCGACCCGGTCTGCCACATCGAGGACCCCGGCCCGGAGGTGCAGGTGGGCGGGTTCATCTGGGGTAGGGTCACCGCAACCGACGGTGTCGATCTGATCGTGAAAGAGGAGGGGCCGCATGGCCGATGACGCCCGACAAGTCAGCAACCTGAACGTGCCGAACGTTCTGACGGGGATCCGTCTGGTGCTGGTACCGGTTTTCGGGTGGGTGCTTCTGGCGTACCCGGAGGACCCTACGATGCGGTGGGCGGCGACCGGCATCTTCGTGGTGGCGATTCTGACCGACGCGCTCGACGGTCGGATCGCGCGCAAGTACAACCTCGTCACCAACTTCGGCAAATTGTGGGACCCGATCGCTGACAAGGCGATCACCGGAATGGCGTTCATCGGGCTGAGCATCCTGGTCGAACTTCCCTGGTGGATCACCATCGTCATCCTGGTCCGCGAGTGGGGGATCACTGTGCTGCGCTGGGCGATCATGAAGTACGGCGTGATGGCGGCGAATCGCGGCGGGAAGCTCAAGACCGTGATCCAGTCGGTCGCGATCACCCTGTTCCTGCCCGGCCTGTCGTTCATGCCGACCGCTTGGGGCATCGTCGCGTGGGTGACGATGATCGCCGCTCTGGTCCTCACCGTGCTCACGGGTCTGGACTACCTGCGTGAGGCGGCCAGGCTCCGCTCCAGCTACCTGGCGGAACATCCGGGTTCTTGATGACGGTGCTGGCCGCGCGGGTGGTGGAGACATTGACGGTCCGGGGACTGTCGCTGGCGACGGCGGAGTCCCTCACCGGAGGGCTGATCGGTGCCACGATCACCGCGGTCCCGGGAGCCTCCGCGGTGTACGTCGGCGGCGTGGTGGCCTATCAGACCAGACTCAAGGAGGATCTGCTGGAGGTACCGGCCGCGACCATCGCCACCCACACCGTGGTCAGCGAGCCGGTGGCGCGGGCGATGGCGGTGGGACTCTCCCGCAGCACCGGCGCCGACTGGTGCCTGGCGGTGACCGGCGTCGCCGGGCCGACCGGGCAGGACGGACACGAACCGGGTGAGGTCTGGATCGGGGTGGTCGGCCCCACGATCGGAACCCATCCCCCCGTCGAGCTGATGGAACGCTATGACCTGACTGGCGACCGGTCCGCGGTCCGCGAGCAAACGGTCGACGCGTCCTTCAGGGTGCTTCTCCGGGCACTCTCCCCGGTGTAACCTCGGGAATGTCGTCGCCGCAGCAGGCGTTGACACCGCGTGAAATCACGTTCGGGAGGAGGGGCGATGACCATGCTGATGCGCGAGGCCTTGGGGGATTCCCTGCGCGAGGTGCGCACGTCCTCCGGGATGACGCTACGTGACGTGTCATCGCAGGCACGGGTCTCCCTCGGATATCTGAGCGAGGTCGAACGCGGCCGCAAAGAGGCCTCGAGCGAACTGCTGCAGGCCATCTGTGGAGCTCTGGCCATTGAGATTCCCGATCTGTTGCGCCGGGTGAGCGATCATATGGACACCGCTGCAGTGGTGACGCCGCTGCCGCTGCGCACGCCGCGCGCCGCCGCCTGACGTGCGGGAGACCGAACTGTGGCGCCGGATGGCGTTCCATCTCGGAAGCGCCTACAGCAGGGTCTGGGCTGAACAGATGGTCCTGGCCGATCTGGAGGGGCGGACCGTCGTCGAGGCGCTGGCGCACGGTACCGACGCCCGAACGGTCTGGCGGGCGGTCTGGGCCGCGCTGGAGCTGCCGGACTCTGACCGCTGATCCGCGTGTCGGTGGTTGTTCGAACATGTGTTCGCTAAACTGCTGCTCGTCGACGTGGTTGATCGGTCCTCCACAGCCATCCTGAGGTTCTGAAGGATTGTCGGAGCCGGTGCCTAAAGTGACAGTGAACGTGGGGCTGGGCCCTACCACGATATCCGCCCCAGGGGCAGGAAAGGTGACGACGATGGCGGTGGCAGATCGCGAGAAGGCGCTGGAGGCAGCTCTCGCCCAGATTGAGAAGGCCCACGGCAAGGGTTCGGTGATGCGGCTGGGGGAGGAGACCCGGCAGCCGGTCGCGGTGATTCCCACCGGTTCCATCACGTTGGATGTGGCACTCGGGATCGGCGGGCTTCCGCGGGGTCGTGTCGTGGAGATCTACGGTCCGGAGTCCTCGGGCAAGACCACGGTGGCGCTCCACGCGATTGCCAACGCCCAAGCCCAAGGGGGCATCTGCGCCTTTATCGACGCCGAGCACGCCCTTGATCCCGAATACGCTGGAAAGCTCGGTGTTGACACCGATGCTCTCCTGGTGAGCCAGCCGGACAACGGTGAGCAGGCACTGGAGATTGCCGACATGCTGGTGCGCTCCGGCGCCCTGACGTTGATCGTCATCGACTCGGTGGCCGCGCTCACCCCCCGCGCGGAGATCGAAGGGGAGATGGGCGACAGCCATGTCGGTCTCCAGGCCCGGCTGATGTCCCAGGCGCTGCGGAAGATGACCGGTGCCCTCGCCGGGGCCGGCACCACGGCGATCTTCATCAACCAGTTGCGTGAGAAGATCGGCGTCATGTTCGGCTCGCCCGAGACGACGACTGGCGGCCGCGCACTCAAGTTCTACTCCTCGGTTCGGCTCGACGTGCGGCGCATCGAGACCCTGAAGGACGGCACCGAGATGGTCGGCAACCGAACCCGGGTCAAGGTGGTCAAGAACAAGGTGGCCCCACCTTTCAAGCAGGCAGAGTTCGACATCCTGTACGGCCAAGGCATCAGCCGGGAGGGCAGCCTGCTCGACCTCGGTGTGACGGAGGGCTTCATCCGCAAGGCTGGAGCCTGGTTCACCTACGAGGGCGATCAACTCGGACAGGGCAAGGAGAACGCCCGGACTTACCTCAAGAAGAACCCCGAGACTGCCGACGAGATCGAGGACCGGATCAAGAAGAAGCTCGGCATCGGCGTCTCGCCCGATGATGTTCCTGACGGGGTCGACCCCGTCACCGGTGAGGTGGCGTTCTGACCGTGTCGCCGCGCCGGCGAGGGCTCGGGCGTGAGGAGCCTGACGGGATGGGTGCCGATGATGCGCACGCCGATCCTGTCGGCGTCGCCCGGGACATTGTGCTGCGCCAGCTGACAGCCAGAGCGCGAACCCGGTCAGAGCTGGAGCAGGCCTTGGCCCGCAAGGGGGTGCCCGAGGATGTCGCCGATGAGGTGCTGGACCGGTTCACCGAGCTCCGGCTGATCGATGATGTCGGCTACGCCGCTGCGTGGGTCGAGGGGCAGCAGCGCCGGATGACCTCGCGTCGGGCCCTGCGCCAAGAGCTGGGACGCAAGGGCGTTGAGGCCGAGGTCATCGACGAAGCGCTCGAGGGCGTCGACGACGAGACGGAGTTCGCTGCGGCGCTGGCGCTCGCTGAGAAGCGTGCCCGGGCAACCCGAGGCCTGGAGCGACAGGTTCGCTACCGGAGGATGGCAGGCGCCCTGGCGCGCAAGGGTTTCTCCGGCGCGATCACGCACCGTGCGGTTCAGGCCGCACTTCAGGATTCCCCCGACGACGGGCCGTCACTCGACGACCTGGAGGTTGACGGAGGCGGTGGCTGCTGGCTTCGGTAGCATGGCGTCTCGCTATGACTGCGACCACGAGGGCACGTACGTACGAGGTCATCACCTACGGCTGCCAGATGAACGTCCATGACTCCGAGCGCATCTCCGGGTTGCTGGAGGACGCCGGCTATCTCCGGGCGGCCGACGGCGACCGGGGTGATGTGGTGGTGTTCAACACCTGCGCGGTTCGCGAGAACGCTGACAACCGGCTCTACGGGAACCTCGGCCATCTACGACCCGAGAAGCTCGACCGTCCCGACATGCAGATCGCCGTCGGCGGCTGCATGGCGCAGAAGGACCGCGACACCGTCGTCAAACGCGCTCCCTGGGTTGATGTTGTCTTCGGGACCCACAACATCGGATCGCTACCGGTCCTGTTGGAGCGAGCTCGGGTCGAACGTGAGTCACAGGTGGAAATCGAGGAGGCGCTGACGCGGTTCCCCTCCACCCTGCCGACGCGCCGGGATTCGCCCTACTCGGCCTGGGTCAGCGTGTCGGTGGGGTGCAACAACACCTGCACTTTCTGTATCGTCCCGCAGCTGCGTGGCAAGGAGGCCGACCGTCGTCCGGGCGACATTCTCGCCGAGGTCCGGGCGCTGGTTGACCAAGGAGTCCAGGAGATCACCCTGCTCGGTCAGAACGTGAACACCTACGGGGTCGAGTTCGGGGATCGGCTCGCCTTCGGCAAACTGCTCCGTGCCTGCGGTGAGGTGGATGGGCTCCGTCGGGTGAGGTTCACCTCCCCCCATCCGGCAGCTTTCACCGATGATGTGATCGCGGCGATGGCGGAGACGCCCAACGTGATGCCCAGCCTCCACATGCCGCTCCAGTCAGGTTCTGATCGGGTGCTCAAGGCGATGCGACGCTCCTACCGGAGCGCGCGCTACCTCGGGATTCTCGACCGGGTGCGCGCCGCCCTTCCGGACGCGGCGATCACCACCGACATCATCGTGGGATTCCCCGGTGAGACCGAGGAGGATTTCGCCGCGACGCTCGATGTGGTGCGGGCGAGCCGGTTCGCCGCAGCGTTCACCTTCAAGTACTCGATCCGTCCGGGAACTCCGGCGGCGACGATGGCTGATCAGATCGCGCCGGAGGTCGTCAGTGAGCGGTACGAGCGTCTGGTCGACGTGGTCAACGAGGTGACCTGGGCCGAGAACAGCCAACTGGTCGGACGCAGGGTCGAGGTCCTGTTCGCCGACGGGGAGGGACGCAAGGACGAGGCGACCCGGCGGGTGTCGGGGCGGGCCCGGGACAACCGGTTGGTCCATGTGCGGGTGCCGGAGGGCCTCACCTCTCCGCGGCCCGGGGATCTGGCCGAGGTCGAGATCACCTATGCGGCACCGCACCACCTCAATGCCGACGGCCACGTCGGGCCGGTGATCCCGACCGCTGGAGGCGACGCCTGGCAACGCTGGACGGAGTCCGCAACAGCGGCCGCGCCGACCTCAGTCGGGCTCGGTCTTCCCCTCCGGCGTCGCTGAGCGACGAGGCTTGTCCGGTCGCAGCCCGCAGCCTAGGAGCGAGCCGGTTCCGTTGGTCAGACCCGATCCGGTCGGGAGAGCCGGCCTCACCGGTCGACACCGTCGGTGACAAGGGTGAGGGGCCGATCCTGGCGGATCGACCCCTCACCGGTAGATAGCTTGCGTCTCGGACGGTCGTTTCGGGGTGGCACCATGCACGCCCCCCGGGGCGCACTGGGCCAAGGCCGACTCGTGCCGCCGCGGACCAGCTGGACAGAGAGTTACGCGTTCGGCTCCCCGACCCAGTCCTTCGCAGCGTCCTGAGCCTGGTCGACAGCGTCGGCGAACTTGCCATCGGTCTTGTCATCGATGAAGTCGCCCACAGCGTCGATTCCGGCCTCCACTTGATCCTCATTGGCATCAAGGTGCCCCTTGACTTCGTCAAAGATGCCCACGTGGCCCCCTTTCTCTCGTCCGATACCGGTGGTGTGCTGCCCGGCTGTCCTTGAGACTACGTGGTAGTGGGGGCCGACGAAACCCCCGAGCGGGGACGGTCTGGCGGCGGTTGTGGCGCACACCAGCGGCAACCGGTGCGGGAGAATGGGTGCGTGCTTCCCGTCGTCGTCCTGAACGGTCCTACCGCCAGCGGCAAGTCCTCCTTGGCGGTGGACCTTGCCGTCCGGCTGCGAGACGGCGGTCATCCTGCTGAGATCGTCAACGCCGACTCGATGCTGGTTTACCGCGGCATGGACATCGGTACCGCCAAACCAACCTCGGAGCAACGGCGCGGAGTTGTCCACCATCTGGTCGACATTCTCCAGGTGACCGAGACTGCCACCGTCGCCGATTTCCAGCAGCGGGCGCGCGGCGCCCTGCGGGAGTGCCGCTCCCGCGGCGTGGTGCCGATCGTGGTCGGCGGGTCGGCCCTCTATATGCGGGCGATCCTCGACGAGTTCAGTTTTCCGCCCACTGATCCTGAGGTCAGGGCCCGGTGGGCCGAGGAGCTTGACCGGGTCGGCTCGGCGGCGCTGCACGCGCAGCTGGCCGGGGTGAGCCCGTCCGCGGCTGCAGAGATCCTCCCCGGCAACGGTCGCCGGATCGTCCGCGCGCTGGAGATTCTCGAGCTCACCGGAGAGATCAGGCCGACCCTGCCGTCGTGGACGTATGCGGTCGAGGGTGTTGTCTCCTTCGGTGTCGACCTACCCCGTGAGCAACTCGACCAACGGATCGATGAGCGGGTGAACGACATGTGGGCGCGCGGTCTGGTCGAGGAGGTCACCGGGCTGGTGCCCCACGGACTTCGGGAGGGGATCACCGCCCGTCGCGCCCTCGGATACCGCCAGGTTCTCGCCTTCCTCGATGGCGAGATCACCGAGGACGAGGCTCGCCAGCAGACCGCCGCGCGGACCCGCCGGTTCGCCAGAAAGCAACGCGGATGGTTCCGTCGCGACGACCGCATCGAGTGGTGGGCGGCAGACCAGGTGTCCGCCGCCGCGCTGGCCGAACGACTCCAGGTGCACCTCGGCGCCGACGAGGCCTCATCCCGCAGCGGGCGATCCTCGCCCGCTGCGCGACCCCGTGCGGATGGCTGACCACCTCGGCCCCGCTCCTGGTAAGGGCAGACCAGCGCTTCGCGAGTATCGGCTCGCCATCGCACCCGTGGCGACGCTCGCGACGGTGTCCATCGGTGGATTCGGGCTCGGCGGGCGGCAGCGGTTCGGTGTGGCAGGATTGAGCGGTGGTGCGGTTCACGAAGGGACACGGCACGAGGAATGACTTCGTGCTCCTCAGCGACCCCGATGACGACCATCCGCTGACCGGAGCCGAGGTCCGGTTCCTCACCGATCGACGTGCCGGCATCGGGGCGGACGGTGTTCTCCGCGCGGTTCGCAGTCGTCATATTCCTTCGTGGCGGGGCGACCCGGATCTGTGGTTCATGGATTACCGGAACGCCGACGGCTCTCTCGCCGAGATGTGTGGCAACGGGGTGCGGGTTTTCGCCCGCTACCTGGTTGACGAAGGTCTGGTCCCGGCCGACACCGAGGTGCTGCAACTCGGGACGCGTGCGGGGCTGCGGACTGCGGAGCTGCTCGATGACGGCCGGGTCCGGGTGTGGATGGGGACCCCGCGGGTCGGCGAGGAGGTCTGGGTCAGCGCCGGTGACCGTCGGCGGCGCGTGGCTCAGGCGGTGGACGTGGGCAATCCTCATGCGGTCACGGTGCTCGGGTCCGGCGAGGACGTTGACGATCTGGACCTGACGGCTGTCGCCCACGGCCCCGGCGGCGCCTTTCCCGGCGGGGTGAACCTCGAGTTCGTGGCTCGCCTGGCATCCGACCACCTCCGGATGCGGGTTGTGGAACGGGGAGTGGGGGAGACCCAGTCCTGCGGGACCGGAACGGTGGCGGCGGCGACTGCGGTGGCCGCCGCGGCAGGCCGAACGACCGGGGTGTGGCGCGTCGAGGTCCCCGGCGGATCAGTCGAGGTCGAGTTGGGCGACGCCGAGGCCTGGTTGACGGGCCCGGCAGTGTTGGTGGCGCGCGGCGAGGTTGACCTTCCCGGTGGCCACGATGGGTGAGATGCCGGGAATCAGCCCGGGGGATCCTGACGGCGATCAGCATGACCGCGCCGATCGGGCATCGCTGCGTCGTGTCGTCGGTATGTCGACTCAGCTCAGCGATATCTCCGAGGTGGAGTACCGCGAACTGCAACTGGAGCGCGTCGTTCTGGTCGGGGTGTGGACCTCCGGGACCGAGACCGACTCCGACCTCGCGATGGAGGAGCTGAAACTTCTTGCCGAGACCGCCGGTTCGGAGGTCCTGGACGGACTGGTCCAGCGGCGGACGCGTCCGGATGCGGCCACCTACATCGGTCGGGGCAAGGTGGCCGAGGTGCGGGAGGTTGTCATCGCGGTCGGTGCCGACACGGTGATCTGCGACGGTGAACTCGAACCGGCGCAGTTGCGCAATCTGGAGGACCGGATCGGCGTCAAGGTCGTCGACCGCACCGCCCTCATCCTGGACATCTTCGCCCAGCATGCGAAGTCGGCCGAGGGCAAGGCGCAGGTCGAGCTCGCCCAGTTGCAGTATCTGCGCCAACGACTGCGCGGTTGGGGCGGGAATCTGTCGCGACAGGCCGGCGGTCGGGCGGCCGCGGGGGCCGGGATCGGCGGTCGCGGTCCCGGCGAAACGAAGATCGAGACTGACCGGCGCCGGATCCGCACCCGGATCAGCCAACTACGCCAGCGGATCCGGGATCTGGACACTGTCCGCCGCACCGAGCGGTCGGAGCGGCGCCGCCACCGGGTTCCCTCGGTGGCCATCGTCGGCTACACCAACGCTGGCAAGTCGTCGCTGCTCAACCGGCTGACCGGTGCGGGTGTCCTGGTTGAGGATGCCCTTTTCGCCACGCTGGATCCGACCACCCGGCGTCATCGGACCAGCGACGGGCGGATCTTCACCCTCACCGACACGGTGGGGTTCATCCGTCATCTTCCCCATGATCTGGTCGAGGCGTTCCGTTCGACGCTGGAGGAATCAGCCGACGCTGACCTCCTCCTGCACATCGTGGACGCCTCCGACCCCGATCCCGCTGGGCAGATCGCGGCGGTCCGGCGGGTCCTGGCCGAGATCGGGGCCTCCGACATCGCCGAGCAGATCGTCGTCAACAAGATCGACCAGGTGACGCCGGAGGCGCTGCTCCCGATCCGCACGCTGGCACCGGAGGCCGTCTTCGTCTCGGCACGCACCGGCGCCGGTGTCGAGGAACTGCGCGCGGCGATCGAGGCGCGACTACCGCGCCCCGCCGTTGAGATCGACGCGCTGGTTCCTTACGCCCGCCACGATCTCATCGACAGGATTCACCGTGAGGGCGAACTGGTCAGCGTTGAGCACCTCGCCGAGGGGACCCAGGTGATCGCCCGGGTGAATGCCGATCTCGCCGGGGAACTGGCGGTATTCTCCCCAGGCTCTCAGCGCGCTCCCAGCACCAGAGCCCAGCCCACCCAGTAGGCCGCCTGGGTGATCTCGATCACCGACCCGTAGGTGTCCCCGGTGAGCCCGCCCAGCCGACGGAGGAGGTGCCGCCGCCACAGCCCGCCGACCGACAGCGCCGCAACTGCGAGGCCGACGGCGATCACGGCGGTCGCCGCGGCGGACCGCGATGAGGCCCCGCCCAGCGATGCCATGAACCATGCCAGCGCTGCCAGCGCGGTGAGAAGTAGAGCGGTGCGGATCCGGGCAGCCCTGGCGGAGGTCGCGCCGACGAAGGCGGCGCCGAAGCCGTCGCCCCTGGCGCCGGGGATGGCGGGGCGGGTGGCCCACCACACCGCTGCACGGCCGACGGCCGGTCCGGTGAGGAGCGCCAGTGCCAGAGGCCCGATCCCGAGCGGAGCCAGCGCGGCACTGTCGATGAGCAACACGCCGACGATACTGATCACCCCCATCGGGCCGATATCGGAACGTCGCATCACGGTGAGGGCGTCGGCTGGCGGTTTGCGTGACCCGAGGCCGTCGGCGGTGTCGGCGAGCCCGTCGAGGTGGAGCCCGCCGGTGACCGCGCTGAGCGCGAGAACCCCGATCACCGCTCCCAGAGGTCCCTCGACGGCAAGGCTGACCGCGATCGCGCTGAGCCCGGCGAGCAGTCCCAGGCCAGCACCGACAACCGGGAGCCATCGCACTGCTCGGGCGGCGACGTCGGCGTCGACGGTGAAGGGCCGGACCCCGATGACGGTGAACAGCCCGAGCGCCGCGCGCAACCCGGACGGCGGGCGCGGTGCGGTCATCTCCATCGCCGAGCCACCCCCACCTGACACAGCCAGATCTCGTCGCAGACAGCCCCCACCTGGGCGTTCAGGGTACCGAGCAGGTCACGGTAACAGCGGGTTCCCCGCTCCGAGGGCACCACGCCGGCGCCCACCTCGTTGCTGACGATGACCACCCGACGTCCGGTGGTGCGCAGGGCGGCCAGGAAGCGATCGATCTCCCCGGTGACCCGGTCCACTGAGCCGGGGGCGTCGTTCCAGACATCGGCGGTGTCCATGGCGCGGGCCAGCCACACCGCAAGACAGTCGATGAGGACCGGAACAGTGCCGTGGGACAGCACGCCCACAAGATCGGTGGTCTCGACGGTGCGCCAGTGGCTCGGGCGACGACGGCGGTGGATCCGGACCCGTTGGGCCCATTCGGGATCATCGGCCGGGACGGCCGAGGTGGCAACGTAGTCAACCGCCGGTTCGGCGCTGAGGACGCCCTCGGCCCAGCGGGACTTTCCGGAGCGGGCCGGCCCCACGACGATGAGGCGGCCTCCGGTCGGCATCACGTCGCTGGTCATCATGGTGGGGTTCTCCTTCGGGAGGATCGTCGGACTCTGAACCTACTCCGCGACGCCCGACGCCGCTCGACACCACCCTCCTGGCCGTGACAGCCCACTAGGCTGAGGCCGGTTATCCAGGCCCACGGACACTCAGGAGCGATCATGAGCAGCAATCCATCCGGAACCGGCCCCGCGTCGTCACCCGCGGGGGACTCATCACCGGGCGCCGGGAAGGTCGGAGGACTACCGCCACGGGTGTGGATCGGCCTGGCGATCGCTGTGTTCTCCATCCTCTTCATTGCGGTGAACTGGAAAGAGACCGATATCTCGTTCCTGTTCTTTCACGCCCAGATGCCGCTGACGATCGCCCTCGCGCTGACCTTCATCGGGGGTGGCGTCACCGGTGCGCTGCTGATGCGCCGCCGCATCACCGGTTGATCACCGGGGCCCGACGTCTGTCAGCTGGGTATCGGCGAGGATTCTCGACGAAGCTCGAGGCGCGCTCCTGGCGCGGCGAACACCGCAGATTGGCTGCGACTGGCCACTAGGGTGGTCGGATGCCTGATCGTGACAGCCCTTCCGTGGCGCGTCAGATTCTCGACGCAGCAGTGGCGGAGATCGGAGGGATGTCCCGCGAGGGCCAGGTCGCCATGACGGAGGCGGTGGAGCGCGCCTTCGCCTCCGGTGAGCATCTGCTGGTGCAGGCGGGCACGGGCACGGGGAAGTCGTTGGGATACCTGGCGCCTGCGTTGGCCTATCTGGAGGAGAACCCCCGGCATCGGGTGGTGATCGCCACCGCGACGCTGGCGCTCCAGGCACAGTTGGCCACGACCGACATCCCGGCGGCCCTGGCCGCGGCGCAGAAGGTCACCACGAAGCCGGTGCGTCACGCCGTCCTCAAGGGCAGGGCCAACTACGCCTGTCTCCACCGGGTCCTCAGCGGTGCGGTGGCCGAGCAGGGGACTCTCCTGGGCGGGGACGAGGTCGCCGAAGGTCTGCGAAGTTCCCGTGCCGACGCTTCGACGGTGCTGGGCGCCGAGGTGGTCGCGCTGCGGGAATGGGCTCAGGCCGAACTTGATGGTGACGGTGGCGGTGATCGCGATGATGCGCCGACCCACACCGCAGCCGCCTGGTCGCAGGTGTCGGTCCCGGTGCGGGAATGCCTGGGCGCGGCGGCCTGCGAGTTCGGCGATGTCTGTTTTGTGGAGAAGTCGCGCGAGACCGCCCGCGGTGCCCGCCTCGTGGTGACCAATCACGCCCTGCTCGCGATCGACGCGATGCACGGGCACACTGCACTTCCCGGGCACGACCGTCTCATCATCGACGAGGCTCATGAACTGGTCGGGCGGATCACCGGGGCCGCCTCGCACGAACTGAGTCCGCAGCAGGTCGAGCGGGTCGCCAGGCGGTGTCTGAGCCATCTCGATGATGATCTCGGGGTCGACTTCCTCGACCAGGCCGAGGAACTGCGCCTCGCGCTGGACGAGGCAGCGCTCGAGCGGGTGACCGATCCCGATCACCCGGTACTGGCCGTCCTTGCGCGCCTGCGCGAGGTGACCAGGGGTGTCGTCGGGGCGCTGGCGAAGGCTGACGATCCGAACCAGAAACAGGCCGGGGCCGCGGCGAAGGAGATCCTCGAGGTGGCCGAGGAGATGGTGGCGCTGAGGCCGTCTGCCGTCATCTGGATCAGCGAGCGGGACCGGGCCGGTCGGTGGATCCAGTCAGCACCGCTGGATGTGTCCAGCCTCCTGCGTGAGCATGTGCTCACTGAGACCCCCACGGTGCTCACCTCGGCCACCCTCCGGCTCGGCGGCGATTTCGATCCGGTCGCTCGGACGGTCGGTCTCCGCCCAGCTGATCGCCTGGCTCCGGAGTCGGATCCGCCGGAGGAGCCGACGGGTCTGGAGTGGCGCGGTCTTGATGTCGGCTCACCCTTCGACTACCGGCGTCAGGGAATCCTGTACGTGGCCGATCGGTTGCCCAGCCCGTCGCGGGACGGAATCGGTGCGCCGCAACTCACCGAGATCGCCGAACTGCTGTGGGCCGCCGGAGGACGGACGCTGGGCCTGTTCGCCTCCCAGCGCAACGCTGAGGCGGCGGCACGTCATTGCCGTGCCGAACTGCCGGCTCAGACCGTGCTGTGTCAGGGCGACGCCCAGTTGTCGGAGTTGACCAGGCGGTTCGTCGCCGAGGAGGAGGTCAGCCTGTTCGGCACCTTGTCGCTGTGGCAGGGGATCGATGTCCCCGGTGACACCTGCCACCTGGTGATCATCGACAAGATCCCGTTCCCGCGGCCCGACGATCCGCTGATGCGCGCGCGTCAGCAGGCGATCGAGGAGGCCGGGGGTAATGGATTCATGCAGGTGGCCGCGCATCATGCTGCGCTGCTGTTGGCCCAGGGCAGTGGTCGGCTGATCCGGCGGATCACCGATCGCGGCGTGGTGGCCGTCCTCGACCCTCGGCTGCGAATCGCCCGGTACGGCTCGTTTCTGCGCGCCTCCATGCCTGACTTCTGGACCACGACCGACCGCGAGATGGCCGTGGCCGCGCTTAGCCGTCTCGCCGAGACGGCGAACGGTTCAGATGCGCCGTAGCACCGCGGTCACCTTGCCCAGGATGGTCGCCTCATTGCCATCGATGGGCGCATAGGCCTCATTGTGGGGCAGCAGCCAGACCTGTCCCGGGGTGCGCTTGAAGGTCTTCACGGTGGCCTCGCCGTCGATCATGGCGGCCACGATGTCGCCGTTGACGGCGTCGGGCTGCTGGCGCACCACGACGTAGTCGCCGTCGCAGATAGCGGCGTCGATCATCGAGTCGCCACGGACCTCGAGCAGGAACAACGTGCCCTCGCCGACCAGGTCGCGGGGGAGCGGGAGGACCTCCTCGACCCGCTGTTCGGCGAGGATCGGACCTCCGGCAGCAATGCGGCCCAGCAACGGAACATCGACCGCGCGCGAGTGATGCACGTCGGCGGCCGGTGGGGTCTCAATCGGTTCCTCCGGCGCGGCGTCGTCCTCGGGCATCCGGACCATCAGGGCACGGGGGCGCTTGGGATCGCGGTAGATGAAGCCCTTCTCCTCGAGCACCTTGAGCTGGTGCGCGACGCTGGAGGGCGAAGCGAGTCCGACGGCATCGGCCATCTCCCGGATGGTGGGGGGAAACCCCCGCGAGGCGATGGCCTCGCGGATCGCCCGGAGGATGAGCCGTTGCCGCAGGGTGAGCCCGTATTCGTCGGCCGGTCCGTCCGGGAGCGGGCGCACCTTCCCCAGTGCGGCGAGGTCGTCGTCGGTGGGTCGGCCCCGGTGGGACTGCTTGGGCATCGACTTTCGTGGACGTCCCCGGCGGCGGGGCGGCTGCGTGCTGGCCATGGATCGACGGTAACTGCCCGGTCGGCTGCAATCAAACATCTGTTCGACGTGTCGCGCAGGAACCGAAACTGTCGGACCCGGCTGATGGACTCACCGGTGGTTGCGGGCGGGTCGGCGAAACAGGCCACGGAAATGCTTGCAAACCGACAGACGTTCGATAATAGTGGGTATCGAACAAACGTTCGAGCAAGGAAGGGGGCGTGATGAGCGCACAGGTGGTCACGGTGGCGGGGCAGGAGCGCGGGTTTGTCGGTGGCGTCGGCAGGCTGCGGGCGGTGGCCGGTGCCGCAGGTCCGCATGGCCGGCGCGGGTCAGGTGTGCGTGGCTGCGCCTACCCTGATGCAGTCGTTCACGTCGGGCGGATGCGGCCAGCGTCGGGGGATGCTCCGCTGGTCCTCACGCGCCGCGGCGTCGGCGTCCTGATGGCAGCGATCGCCGTGGTGGTCAGCGCGATGGTGATGACCGTGGTTGCCGCTTTCCTCGCGATCAGCACTGAGCCGGTGGCGCCGGATGCCGCGCCAGTGGCGATGCGGGTGTTTGAGGGCAATGGCTGACGATGTCACCGCCTCCGGCGTGTCGGGCAGCCGGCCCGCCGTCGGCGGGGCAACCGTATGCTCGGTCGGCCCGGAGGGTGGCTGTCACCCGTCCTGGCGACATGGGTGCTCGGTCCTTGCGTCAGAACCGCCCTTCTCCTAACCTCTACATGTAGTAGTTACACCGGTGTGTTTCATCCACAGATAGTGTTTGGTGGTACACAGCGTTTCCACGGTTCATCCACACCCACGTCCACAGGCGAGGGTGTGCGGGCGGGAGGGAGAACATGCACTGTCCGTACTGTCGGCACACTGACTCCCGTGTTCTCGACTCCCGGGTGGCCGAGGACGGCAGCTCCATCCGGCGTCGGCGTGAGTGCCGTTCGTGCTCACGCCGGTTCACCACGCTCGAGCAGATGCAGTTGGTGGTCGTGAAGCGCTCCGGTGTGGTTGAACCCTTCTCCCGCGCCAAGGTGGTGAGTGGAGTTCGCAAGGCCTGCAAGGGTCGCCCGGTCTCGGAGGAGGACCTGGCCCGGTTGGGTCAGAAGGTCGAGGAGTCGGTCAGGGCTTCGGGCCAGGCCGAGATCCCGGCCAACGAGGTGGGCGTTGCGATCCTTGGACCCCTGAGCGAGCTCGATGCGGTTGCCTACCTCCGCTTCGCCTCGGTGTACCAGCACTACCAGTCGGTTGAGGATTTCGAGGACGAGATCGAGCGCCTTCGGAATCGGACCCACGCCCTGGCCGCGGCCGGGGCGCCCGATCCGAATCCGGACGCCGAGCAGTTGTTCTGATCCGACCGGCACCAGAATCCCGCGCAAGACACCCTCAGGAACGACGTACAGGAAACGAGGAACCATGACGGATACCAAGCAGGCCCCGCGGACATCGGCAGGCACCCGCGGCCTGACGATGGAGCGGATCTTCACCAGCGAGGGTGTGCATCCTTATGACGCGGTGACCTGGGAGTCCCGCGACGTCGTGCAGACCAACTGGAAGACGGGTGAGCAGGTCTTCGAGCAGCGCGGCGTCGAGTTCCCCGACTTCTGGAGCCTGAACGCCTCGACCATCGTGACGACGAAGTACTTCCGCGGTGCGCTCGGCAGCGACACCCGTGAATGGAGCCTGCGCCAGCTCATCGACCGGGTGGTGGGTACCTACCGGGAGACCGGGGAGGCCGCCGGCTACTTCGCCACTCCCGCCGATGCGGAGATCTTCGGCCACGAACTCACCTGGATGCTGCTGCACCAGGTCTTCAGCTTCAACTCGCCGGTCTGGTTCAACGTCGGAACCCAGAGTCCGCAGCAGGTGAGTGCTTGCTTCATCCTGAGCGTCGACGACTCGATGGAGTCGATCCTGAACTGGTATCGCGAGGAGGGGTTCATCTTCAAGGGTGGCTCCGGCGCTGGTCTCAACCTGTCGAAGATCCGTTCCAGCAAGGAACTACTCTCCTCCGGCGGTACCGCATCGGGGCCGGTCTCGTTCATGCGAGGGGCCGACGCCTCCGCCGGAACGATCAAGTCAGGCGGGGCGACGCGGCGAGCCGCGAAAATGGTCGTGCTCGACGTCGACCACCCCGACATCGAGGAATTCGTGGAGACGAAGGCGCGTGAGGAGGACAAGATCCGCGCCTTGCGTGATGCTGGGTTCGACATGGATCTGGGTGGCGCGGACATCGTCAGTGTCCAGTACCAGAACGCGAACAACTCGGTCCGGGTGAGCGATGAGTTCATGCAGGCGGTTGAGGACGGCTCGCCGTTCGGTCTGCGGGCTCGGATGACCGGTGAGGTCATCGAGGAGATCGACGCCAAGGCGTTGTTCCACACGATCGCCAAGGCGGCGTGGGCGTGCGCCGATCCGGGCATCCAGTACGACAGCACCATCAACGCGTGGCACACCAACCCGGAGACCGGGCCGATCACGGCCTCGAATCCGTGCAGCGAGTACATGAGCCTCGACAACAGCTCCTGCAACCTGGCCAGTCTCAACCTGCTCAAGTTCCTGCGCAGCGATGACACCTTCGACGTCGACACGTTCGTGAGAGCCGTTGAGCTGATCATCACCGCCATGGACATCTCCATCACCTTCGCCGACTTCCCGACCGAGGCGATCGCCCGGACGACCAGGGACTACCGCCAGCTCGGCATCGGGTATGCCAACCTCGGCGCCCTGCTGATGGCGATGGGACGCGGGTACGACTCGCCGGGTGGGCAGGCGCTTGCCGCGGCGATCACCTCGGTGATGACGGCCGCTGCCTACCGCCGTTCTGCTGAACTCGCCGCGGTGGTGGGCACTTACGCCGGGTACGCCAGCAATGCCGACGCGCACCAGAAGGTGATGCGCAAGCACCAGACCGCCAACGACGACCTCCGGGTCATCGATCCGGCCGATCGCCCGGTGCACGCGGCGGCGACGCGGGAATGGGCTGAGGTGATCGACCTCGGCGCACAGAACGGTTTCCGCAATGCCCAGGCCTCGCTGCTGGCGCCCACCGGGACGATCGGTTTCATGATGGACTGCGACACCACCGGAATCGAGCCGGACTTCTCGCTGGTCAAGTTCAAGAAGCTCGTGGGTGGCGGCTCCATGCAGATCGTCAATCAGACGATTCCGCGGGCGCTGCGCAAACTTGGCTACGCCGAGGAGACGGTGGAGGCGATCGTGGCCTACATCGGCGAGCACGGTCATGTCGTCGACGCTCCTGGCCTGAAGCAGGAACACTACGAGGTCTTCGACACCGCCATGGGCGAGCGCGCGATCAAGCCGATGGGCCACGTCCGGATGATGGCCGCGGTTCAGCCGTTCCTGTCGGGTGCCATCTCCAAGACGGTGAACCTGCCCGAGTCGGCCACGGTCGAGGATATCGCCGATGTCTACCTGCGGGGCTGGAAGCTTGGACTCAAGGCGCTGGCCGTCTACCGCGACAACTGCAAAGTCGGTCAGCCGCTGTCCGATGGCAAGAAGAAGGACAAGCCCGAACAGGTCGCCCAGGCCGAGCCCGAGGTGCGCATCGAATACCGTCCCCGGCGTCAGCGCCTGCCCAAGCAGCGCCTGTCCCGGACGACGTCCTTCACCGTGGGTGGCGCCGAGGGCTACATGACCAGCTCGGAGTACACCGACGGGCGCCTCGGTGAGCTGTTCCTCAAGCTCGGTAAGCAGGGCTCGACGCTGGCCGGTGTGATGGATGCCTTCTCCATCGCGATCTCCATCGCGCTGCAGTACGGCGTGCCGCTGGAGACCTACGTCCAGAAGTTCACCAACCTCAAGTTCGAGCCGGCCGGTATGACCGACGACGCGGACCTGCGGATGGCCCAGTCGGTGATCGACTACGTCTTCAAGCGTCTGGCCCTCGACTACCTGAGCTTCGACGAACGGTCGGAGCTGGGCATCTACACTGCCGCTGAGCGGGCCCGCTACGTGGAGACAGGCTCCTATCTGTCAGAGGAGGACGAGGCCCAGCTCATCGAGTCGGAGTCGCTGAAGAACGACGCGGTCGATAATCGGCGCTTCGACGAGTCGGGGGCCAACCAACCCTCGCTGATCGCGGCCGCGCCCGAGATCGGACAGGCCCGGACCACGTCGGAACTGATGGAGTCCATCACCGGGCACTCGGTTGACGCACCGTTGTGTTTCACCTGCGGCACCAAGATGCGTCCCTCGGGAAGCTGCTACGTCTGCGAGGGCTGCGGCTCCACCAGCGGCTGCAGCTGATCGGCCGTCATGCGCTCAGCGGCGGGGCGGCGCCTGGTGCCGTCCCGCCTTGAGCGTGCGCCCGGTTCCCGGGCTCGCAGGTCGACCCGGGCGGGCCCGACCATCGGCGAGGACTCCCGGCGAAGCTCAAGGCGCACCTGGCGCCGGGCATGCAGCAGATCGGCCGCGACAGGCTACTGGCCGAGGCCGAGGAGTGCCGCCTAACCTGCCACGATGATGATGGCTGCCACCGCGAGCAGCAGCACCACGAAGAGCACGATGCCGACCTGAAAGCCCGCACGGGTCGCTTTCTGAGGGACCAGCCCGATGACGCCGGGGGTCAGCCGCCCGCCGTGCGGGGCGGCATAGATCTGCAGGGCTTGGCCGGGGTTGACGGTGACATCAATGGCCGCCTCGCCCACGGGGAAGTGCTGCACCCAGGCCGAGACCCGATGGTGACCGGGCGGGACGGCATAGGTGTTCAGACCCACCGGGCCGGCAACCACCTGCCGTCGATCGTTACGCCAGATTGGGTGGCCCATCCGGCTCCCGGTGACCATTTCAGGTCGAGGTGGATGGCCGAGCTGGTCGCTGGCACGCCGGTGCCCTGGCCGGGCGCGGGCTGCGCCCACGGCTGCTGATGCCCCTGGTGCGGTTCCCAGCCCGGATCGGAGGGTTGGGTGGACGATGGCTCCCCCCACGCGCCGGGCGCCGGCGGTCCGGACGGATGCTGACCGGGATGGGGGCGTCCCGGATTCCCGTCCTGCAGGAAACTCATTCGGACGAGGATACCGCGTGGGCGGTTGGGGAGCCCGCCCAGCCCTGACGTGCACCTGCGGGAGGGCTCCGGCCCCGTCCCCAGGAGTTCTCGGGGCCGCGGTGGCTCACCGGGTCAGGCCGAGGAAGCAGCTGCCCGCAGGCGTTGCGGTCTCACCGGTTCTCGTGCGTTGCGCGCGCCGGGTCCAGCCCGGTCACTGTCGCCAGCGCGCGCAGCGCTTCCGCGGCCCGGGTGGGTCCGGTCAACCGCTGGCGGGGGATTCCCTCGGGGTCGAGGACCAGCACCGTCGGGGTGCGGGTGACCGCGAAGCGATCGACCAGGTCCATACGGTGGGCGGCCGAAATTTCCACATGCTGGACGCCGTGCCGTTCGGCGGCGATGGTCGCCAGAACCTCCCGGGTGGCGACGCAGGGTCCGCAGACCGGAGCCGAGAACTGGACGAATGTCGCCGCTGTCCCCAGCGGGCGTCCCAGATCATCGGTACCGAGACGGGTCTCACGGGTGTCGGGGACGGTGCGGGCACGCCCGTCGGCCAGACTCCGCTGGATGATGAGAATCAGGGCGACCGCCACGACGGCGACGATCACCCCGAGCCCGGGGGTCATGCGGAGCTCCGGGTACTGCCGGTGGCTCGGCGCCGGACCCGCTGTACCAGCAGAAAGAGCTCGCAGCCGAGGCAGAAGCCGATGGTGGCATTGAGCACTGCCGCCAGCAGCGCGAAGCCGAGCGCGACGAAGAACACCACGTCGGCCCCCGCGACCGCGCCGGCGAGGCCGAGGAGGGCGAAACCGAGCCCGACCGCCTGGGCGAAACGGGGTGGTGCCGACGGTTCTGTGTGGGCAGGCGGGCCCAGGCGCGGTCTGACCGCGTGACGGAAGAGCCACCCGTACGGCTGACGGGCCGGACCGAGGAGGGCTCCTGCCGCGAAGACGAGCGTCTGCGCGACCAGCAGCATCAGCCCGGTGTGCGGCCCGAGCAGGACGGCGGCAGCAAGGACGCCTGAGGTGATCGCAGCACTGAAACGGGTACCGCGCGGGTCAATCGACCCTGACGATGTGGTGGACATGGATGGTTCCTCTGGCATGGTTCGGACAGATCAGGGCCGCGTGATCAGGCGACGAGGTGAGGGAGGGGCCGACGATCGCAGGCGCAGGGATCAGGTGGTGGCAGCGGTCAGCGCTGGCAACACATGCAGCGATCGGTCTTCATCGCTGCGGATCCCGCGCATGCGTGCCCCTGCATGCGCTGAAGGTTAGCAGGCCCGCCGCGGACCTTTCGGCGTTGCCCGGAGGCGGGGGCGCCATCCCACCGCTCCGGGTCTCTCCCAGGGAGAACCCCGCCCTGCCGGATCCTCTCAGGTGGCCCGCGGATCGCCCGGACGGGTAGGTCACGGCTTCGTAAAACCGTGTGGGCATCGTCCTTTGGTGCTAGCGGGAGTGCCATGATTCCCCTCATGCACGTAACGGAAGGAAGTACGTTGAAGACCTCGCACCGCACCGCCCGTTGGGCGCTCGCCTTGGCCGGAGCCGCGGCCCTGTCGCTGAGCGCCTGCGCCTCGGGGACCCCCCACCGCTCTGCACCCTCGACCGCTCCCGCACCTTCCGACGGCCCAGCACTGGTCGCGGCAGGCAAGCTGACCGTCTGCACCCACCTGGCCTACAAGCCGTTCCAGTTCAAGGACGACACCGGCACGATCGTCGGCTTCGACGTCGACCTGATGGACCTGGTGGCCGCCGACCTCGGCGTCGAGCAGGAGATCGTCGACATCGACTTCGGTCAGATCACCTCCGGCGCGGTTTTTGCCGCCGAGAAGTGCGACGCCGGGGCTGCGGCCATCACCATCAACGATGAGCGTCAGGCGGCCGCCCCGTTCTCTGATCCTTACTTCGCCTCGCAGCAGGCGCTGCTGGTCGGCGCCGACTCGGGTATCACGTCGCTGGCCGACCTTGACGGCAAGGTTCTCGCCGTGCAGACCGACACCACCGGCAAGGACTATGCCGAGGAGCATGCCGCAGAGTTCGGCTACGAGATGAAGGTCTTCGACGACATGCCGACCGCGTCGAACGCCGTTCTGGGTGGGACGGCCGATGCCACGCTGAATGACAACGGTGTGCTCCTCGACTTCGCGGTGGACAACCCGACCACCACCGTGGCGGAGCAGATCGACACCGGTGAGAGCTACGGCTTCAACGTGTCGGCCGACAACCCGGCGCTGTTGGCCGAGATCAACAAGGTCCTCGCCGACGCCAAGGCTGATGGGACCTACAACGACATCTACAAGAAGTGGTTCGGCGTGGATGCGCCTGCCTGATGAGATGACAGCCGGCGCCCGGTTGGGAGACAATCCCGACCGGGCGCAGCTGTTGCCCCACCCTTTCTCTCTGCGAGGAGCAGCATGAGCACGGTGACAACCTCAACCGGTGCGCGTCGCGCACGACTATCGCCGCGGAAGCGGGCGCAGCGCATCAGAATGGCTCAGTACGCTGTCCTGGTGGCGATCCTGATCTGGGTCGTCGCGACCGTGAATTGGGCGCAGGTCCAGCAGGTCTTCTTCCGGCCGGATCTGATCCTGATCACGCTGACCTCGGGGCTGCCGAAGGCTCTGCTGAACACGGTGCTCTACACCGCCGGAGCTTTCATTTTCGGCCTGACCCTCGGAACCCTCCTCGCGCTCATGCGGCTGTCCCAGGTGGCGCCCTACCGGTGGATCGCCGGCAGCTACATCGAGTTCTTCCGGGGGGTCCCGGCGATCATCGTGCTGCTGGCCTTCGGCCTGCTGCCGGTGGCCTTCCCCGGCCTGCGGTTTCCGCTGGATCCCTATGGCACCGTGTGGACAGCACTCGGCATGGTCTCGAGCGCCTATATGGCCGAGACGATCCGTGCGGGGATTCAGGCTGTCCCCAAGGGGCAGGTGGAGGCCGCCCGTTCCCTGGGGATGCCCTCGGGAATGGCGACCCGGCGCATCGTACTCCCGCAGGCGTTCCGCATCATCACCCCACCGCTCACCAATGAGTTGATTCTGCTGACCAAGGATTCCTCGCTGGTCTACGTTCTTGGTCTCACCACCGGTGCGTTCGAACTGACCAAGTTCGGGCGCGACCTGTCCAACAGCAACGGAAACCTGACCCCGCTGGTGGTCGCGGGTCTGTGCTATCTCCTGGTGACCCTGCCGT
This sequence comes from Propioniciclava sp., assembly GCA_047973315.1. GTDB lineage: Bacteria > Actinomycetota > Actinomycetes > Propionibacteriales > Propionibacteriaceae > Propioniciclava. Next base: position 4,942 of record JBKEBV010000034.1, on the reverse strand, counting down.
TGACCCTGGTGGTCCGGCGCATGGAAGCCCGCACGAAGAAGGCCCGGTGACACCATGATTCCCACAGGCGACCGCAACGACGAGATCCAGATCTACGATCTGCACAAGAGCTTCGGCGATGTTGCCGTGCTCAAGGGCATCACCACCACCGTTCACCGCGGTGAAGTGGTCTGCGTGATCGGCCCCTCAGGTTCGGGGAAGTCGACCCTGCTGCGGTGTGTCAACCTGTTGGAGCAACCGACCGAGGGCCGGATCTTCATCCTGAACGAGGAGATCACCGACCTCGATGCCGATGTCGACTTCATCCGGTCGCAGATGGGCATGGTCTTTCAGCAGTTCAACCTGTTCCCGCATCTCACCGTCCTGGAGAACTGCACGCTCGGTCAGACGGCGGTCAAGAAGATCGATCGGGCCACGGCGGAGCGCGTTGCCCGCGAGAACCTCGAGAAGGTGGGGATCGGGGAACGCGCCGATGCCTATCCGGCCCAGTTGTCGGGTGGGCAGCAGCAGCGGGTCGCCATTGCACGGGCGTTGTCGATGGATGTCGAGATGATCCTGTTCGATGAGCCGACCTCAGCGCTCGACCCCGAGTTGGTGGGTGACGTGCTGGCGGTGATGCGAGATCTGGCCGACTCGGGGATGACAATGATGGTGGTCACCCACGAGATGGCCTTCGCCCGAGAGGTGGCCGACCGGGTGATCTTCATGGACGGCGGTGTCATCGTCGAGGAGGGCCACCCCGACGATGTCATCGGCAATCCTCAGCATCGGCGGACCCAGACCTTCCTGCAGCGGGTGCTCGACCCGACCCACGTCCACCCGGACGCTGGCTGAGCAGAGCCCTGGGAACCGCTGACGCACCAGATCGATGCGGATCAGTTCGCGACGTTGGACCCGGTGGCGGCCTCTTCGACGGCGCCGGGGCGGGTGTCCGGTTCTGTCGGAGCGGGCACCGGCACCCGGCCGGCGCGCGCCTCACGGACCCTCCAGATGATGAAGCCGATGAAGAACATGGCGAGTGCGGCCGCCAGTACGACGGTGAGCACCGGCGCCCGATCCCAGAGCAGCCCCAGCGCGGCGAAGCCGATGAAGCCCACCGTGCCGTAGATGAGAGCCCAGATGATGCACCCGACGATGACCGCAGGAAGATAGCGCCGCAACGGCATCCGGGTGGCGCCGGCGGCCATGTTGACCATGGTCTGGACGCCGACGGTCAGGAACGACAGGGTGACCACGGGAGCACCCCACCGGTTGAGCCGGTCAACAGTGCGCTGATAGCCGGGGGAGTCGAGAACGGCGCTCGCCCGGGTGCGGGCGGCACCACGGGTGATCAGCCGGCCGGCCCAGTAGGTGGCATTGGCGCGGGCCATCACGATGCAGAAGAGCGCGCCGATGATGATCGGCAGCGGTGCGTCCCACTGCGTCGGATCCACTTGGTGTCCTTCCGGTACGGCTGACCTCCCCTATTGTGTCACGCTCGGTGAGGTTTCCCGCGGCGCGAGCGACCGCCCGAGCAGAGTGCCGCCGGCCAAGACCAGCAGAACGGCCGCCAGCGATACCGGTGTGGAGGGGAGCGCCACCGCTCCGGCACCCCACAGGCCGATGACGCCGATCAGCAGCATGCCGTAGGAGACCAGAACACCCGGGCCCGGGTCGTGGGCTCCGATCGCGGGGGTGAGGCGGAGTTCCAGTCGCGCGATGGCCGGTACCATGAGTGCGGTGAGAACGACCCCGGCACCGGCGACCACCAGCTGATGCAGGAACAGCGGTGCCAAAGCGGGCAGACCGATTGTCATCGCGACCAGCACCGCTCCGGCGAGGATGATGCCCAGCAGATGCCACAGGTAGGTCGTCACCATCAAGGCGTTGGTCAGCCGCAGGCGGCGCTCGGAGCGGTCGCTGAGCTGAGCGAGGCGTCCGCTCCGCTCCACCATGCCGAGCATCCCGCACTGGGCGACGGCCAGCGCCGCCATGGCCGATGTGGGTGGTTGCGCGTTGGCCAGCTGAAGGTCAGCGAAGGCGACCGCCGATGGGGGGTAGTCCCCACCGAGAACCAGCGCGGCCACCGCAGCGAGCCCGCCCAGGACGGCGAGCCGGGCGGTCGCGGCCGGGCCGCGGCGGAACCAGCCGCGCTGATAGGCGATTCCGAGTTGGTGGACGAACAACCACACCACCACGAAATTGAGATTGAGCAGACCCCAGCGCTCGCTGCCGAAGGTCACCGCATCAATCACCAGTGCGGCTGCGCCGAGCACCAGCAGGGGCCACACCCCGGCCCGATCGTGCAGGCGGACCATCGCCGGCGCGAGGGCGATGATCACCAGGTACACCGCGACGAACCACAACAGCACCATGAAGCGCTGTGACAGGTCGGCGACGTCATCCACGCCGATCGCCAGGGCGGCTGCGGTCGAGGCGACCGCGCTGAAGGTGACGAAGAGGCGCAAGGGGCCGACGAGCCGAACCGCTCGCGTCCCCAGGAAGCTGGCATAATTGCCCCCGGTGCTGACGATCCGGTCGACGGTCAGTGAGTGACCGAACCCGCCGGCGACGAAGAACAGCGGCAGAATCATCAGCAGCCAGGTGAGCGGGTAGAGGCCGCTCGGGGCTGCCCAGGGCTCGACGGTGACCCCCACAGGGGTGAGGTCGATACGGTAGAGCAACCCGTGGTACACCACCACCACGACGATCGAGGCGGCCCGCGCCACATCGATCACGTGATTGCGCCCGGTACTCATCACGCTCACCCTAGTGGCCCGTCGTGGCCGGGATGGGTGGTACCAAGCGGTGTCGGGTGTGTTCTGGGCGCGGCGGTGGATACGGAATCGATGCGGGGGTATCGGCGGGGATTCCCGACGAAGCTCCACGGCGCCGGGGCGTGCCGAGGGGCGTCGGCAGATGGCCGCCTGGCCCACCGCACCCGACCCTGGAGGCCTCCTGGCAGGGACACCAGCGACCCCTGGCCGCCAGGCCAGCCCCGGGCTCGGGCGGTCAGAGGCAGCCCGGGCGCCGTACGGAAGCGGAGCGTGTTCTCTAGGCTTGCAGTTGTGCAGGACGCTCTGAGTGGTATCGGCGTCATCTGGCTGGTGATCGGAGTCGGGTGGCTGATCGCTCGTCTCGGTCTGGTGGACCAGTCGGGGCGACGGATGATGATCGGGCTCGCCTTCTCGGTCGGGTCGCCGGCGCTGCTGTTCTCGCTCGTCTCGCGGGCCGAACTGGGAAGTCTGTTCTCGGTGACGCTCGGCGTCACGGTTCTGGCGGTGCTGGCGACGATGGTGGTCTACCTCGTGGTGTCCCAGGTCTGGTTCCGGCCGTCCTTGGGAGACCGGGTGATCGGACTCATGTCGTCGGCCTACACCAACGCGGCCAACTTCGGGCTCCCGATTGCGCTGGCGCTGCTCCACGATGCCACCTGGGTCGCCCCGGTGCTCCTGGTGCAGGTCGGGGTCATCATGCCGGCCTGTCTGGCGTTGCTGGACACCAGTCGGGCCCGGGCGACCGGTACCCGGCTCAGCCTGTGGCGCTACGGGGTCATGCCTTTGAAGAACCCGATCACGGTCGGCATCCTCGCCGGCCTGGTGGTCAGCCTCACCGGTCTGGCGATACCCACCCCGCTCACCGCCGCGATCGAGATGGTCGGGGGCATGGCCGTACCGCTCATGCTGTTGTCCTTCGGCGTCTCGCTGCGACTCGATCCCGTTCCCGGACCCGGCGCCCATACCGCGCACCTGTGGTTGACGGTCGGGCTCAAGGTTGTCCTCCATCCCTTTGCTGCCTGGGCGCTGGCAAACGCTTTCGGGCTGGATGGGCCCGACCGGTACGCCGTAGTGGTTCTCGCCGCCCTGCCGACCGCCCAGAACGTCTATGTCATCGCCAGCAACTACCGCCAGAGCGAACTCAGCGCCCGGGATGCCGTCTTCTGGTCGACCATCCTCTCGATGGGGGTGCTGATCATCATCGCGGCACTCCTCGGGTGAGGCGCGCCCCGGGGCCATCACCCCGGGGCGGGCCGGCACCCGTCAGGCGACCAGCGGAGCAAGAGGGCGCTCCGGTGGGCTACAGTCACCCCCGTGACGTCACAGGGTCATGTCATCCCGATCAAGGCGGAGGAGTGTCGTCAACTCCTCGGCGAGCGACAGATTGCCCGGATCTCCTGGTCCTCGAGCCAGGGCATCGTCATCATTCCGGTCAACTACGTGCTCCAGGACGATGACCTCCTCCTGAGGGTCTCACCCGACTCGGTCCTGGCCGAGCTCGCGCACGGACGCGAGGTCGCCGTCGAGGTCGAGGATGTCGACGAGAGCACGGCGAACGGCTGGTCGGTGCTGGTCCGTGGCCGCTCGACGGTTCACGACGGGGACACCGTCACCCTGCCGCAGCCGTGGGCGCCGGGGAACCGGGATCTCCTCATCGCCGTGCGCGTTGAGTCCCTGACAGGGCGGTCAGTCTCAGCCGACTGAGGTTCGCGTCCCACTATCCTGAGAGGTCGGCGCGTCGTCACTCGGACGCTGACCGGAGCGCTGTCGAGGGAGGCGAGCTGAGCACGCCAGTCGATCTTTCCGAGGTCCGCCTCGAGGTTGACGACGCCCTCCCGATCGCGGGGGCCGTCGCCGAGATCCGGGCGCTTCTGGCCACCCGGCAGGTGGTCGTGGTGGCCGGCGCCACCGGATCGGGGAAGACCACCCAGCTGCCCAAGATCGCCTTGCTCGCTGGCCGGCGCCGGATTGCTCACACCCAGCCACGACGGATCGCTGCCCGGACGGTGGCTGAGCGGATCGCGGCCGAGATCGGGACGACGCTGGGATCGGTGGTCGGCTACCAGGTGCGCTTCACCCGGAAAGCCGGGCGGGAGACCGCCGTCAAGCTGATGACCGACGGCATTCTGCTGGCCGAGATCTCCCGGGATCGTGACCTGAGCGCCTACGACACGATCATCATCGAC